>JAADHA010000645.1:3663-7526 GCA_013152105.1 Oligoflexia bacterium
AGCTACACCCTCGACGCCTGCCAGCAGCCCGACGGTTGGGTCGCCGACTCAACGGACTGCGACGACACCGAAGCGGCCAGCTTCCCAGGCAACACCGAGATCTGCGACTCGCTGGACAACGACTGCGACGGGACTATCGATGAAGACGACGCCGTCGACGCCGCCACCTGGTACGCCGACAGCGACGCGGACGGATACGGTGACGCCGATGTCTCGACTCAAAGCTGCGACGCACCCGACGGAACTGTGAGCGACGCCACGGACTGCGACGACACACAGCCCACCGTTTGGCCCGGCGCCAACGAACTCTACGACGGCTTGGACAATGACTGCGATGGCGAGATCGACGAGGGTCTGTGGATCGGAACCGGGGCTGATGGTGCCCTGACCGTCAGCGGCACCGTCGACCTGGCCCAGGACGCCAGCGGCACGCGCACCGAGCCCGACGCGGTCTTCTACGCGGTCAGCAGTATCTCAGGCGCCACCCTGGGTCTGGCCGAGGACGCCACCGGCCTGTCCGCTGGCGACGAGGTCCTGCTCATCGACCTCCAGGGCAGCGATGACTGGCCCGACCGGGCCGGCACCTGGGAGCTGGCCAGCATCGCCGAGGTCTCGGGCGCCACCGTGAGCCTGGCCCTCGACGTGGCGGGCACCTACGGTCCCACCGACAACACCGATCTCACCGACCAGATCATCGTCCTGCAGCGAGTGCCTCACTACACCGATGTGACCGTATCGGCGGGCGGAACGCTGACCACGACCGCCTGGGAGGACGGCGGCACGGGCGTGCTGGCCTTCCGCGCGACCGGCCAGGTCACGGTCGAGGACACGGCCCTCATCACCGTGGCTGGCCGAGGCTTCGCCGGGGGCGCCACCGGGAGCTGCAACAACTGCGACTCCTTCCAAGGGGAAAGCTACGCAGGCGTGGGTGTGGGAGATGAGTACGGCAGCCCCTACAACGAAGCCATCGAGGGCTACCTGGCCAACCAGGGCGGCGGTGGGGCCAATGTCACCGGCGCAGGCGGCAGCTACGGCGCGGCGGGCGAAGCGGCCGAGGCCTGGTACCCCGGGGTCTACACATCACCCTCGGCCGGCGAGACCTATGGGGACGAAGACCTGGTCAGCCTGTTCCTGGGCAGCGGCGGCGGCGGCGTCTGGAACGGTGGCACCGACGCCACCGGAGAAGATCCCGGTCCCGGCGGGGCCGGTGGCGGTGTGCTCTACATCGGAGCCGACACCATCAGCACCGCGGGCAGCGACGCGATCGACGCCAGCGGGGGCGGCACCACGCACTGGGCCTACGGCACCTGGACCTACGGCGCGGGCGGCGGCTCCGGCGGTAGCCTGTGGCTCATCGCCGACGTGCTCGAACTGGCCACGGACAGCGTCAGCGCCGCGGGCGGCGCGGGGATGAAGACCGATGTCGAGCGCCTGGGCGGAGACGGTGGATCGGGTCGGATCCGCGTCGACGTCAACGACATCGGCGGCTTCGTCGGTGGCAGCACCGACGCTGACGCCCTCTTGGAGTCGATCTGCGATCCCGCCCCGGCCTCGACCGGCGCTGCTGGCTGACCGGCCCGCCGACCGGTGTTCGACGCCGGGCCTCACCCCGCTGATCGCTGGCCCTTGCCAAAGGTCCAGTACAGGTTGGCCATGGGCGAGACCGGCAAGGCACTGTGCAACATCTGTGCATCTGGCAGGTCGATCAGACTGTACAGGCCGAGCACCAGGTGGGTGTGCCTCCACGCGTGCATCCACGCCGCGCTGGCCACGATCATCCCGTTGGGCAGGCCAAGCAGGTGGTAGACATCGCCGCTGAGATAAGCCGCGTTGCGAGGTCCCAGCGTCACGGTCGCCTCGGTTCCAGCGCTCCAGCCTCCTACGGCCTGACCCGTGGCAAAACCAACCGGCACGACGGCTCCGACGCTGGCCCCACCGCCGACCCCCATGATCACGCCTTCGGCCGCGAAGAGCCCGCCGCGCCCCGTCAGACACAGCCGACCCGGGCGCCAGGCCAATTGCACGCCCGCGCTCTGGACCGATCCCGCCGCCAGGCCGACGCCACCCCCCACGAAGGGGAAGGGCGTCGGCAGCACCGTCGCGCCAGCCAGAGGCAGCAGGCCGAAGCCCAGCCCCAGCTTGTAGGCCGCCGCGAAGTGTGGGTCCTCGATGAAGCGGTGCTTGATGGCCAGGTTCGGAAACAAGACCAGGTCCACCGGCAGCAGCGTGGAGATCTCCGTGCGATCGCCCAGCCCCACCGCGCTGCGCCCGAACAGGGACAGGCGCGTCGTGTTCGCACCGACGGTCCACGGCCCATTGCGCGCGGGAACCCGGCCATCCTGCCAGTTTGCCTGCGCCACACAAGGCCAGAGGGCGAGCGCGAGGGCGAGCGACAGCGCTCGAAAGAGCGCCATTCTCAACAACTCGGCGAGTGACTTCATGGGGGCTCGGTGGTGTTGCGGGTCTTCCGCGAGAGGGCGGGTCTGACACCGGCGACGAGGATTAGCGTGACCTGGGTTAGCTGTTTGCCCCCGCCCTCTCCCCCGTAGGCCCACCATCCATGACCCCGCTCTGGACCAGCCTGCTGCGCCATCCACTGCGAGGCCTGCCTTGAAGTGGGGCCTTCGACTGCTCACGGCCATCCTTTGGGTCGTGGTCCTCGGCTTGATCGTCCAACGCGGGCGGACGCCGCCGCGCTTTTGGGGCGCGGACCTGTACCTGGTCGACGTGGCGGCCAGGGCGGTCAAGGACGCGGACAGCCTAGGGATCGCACCGCTCGACATCTACCAGGCCGATGTCCAGAGCAAGATCGGCAAGGCTCGTCTCCAAGCCGCCCAGGCGTCCTCCAACCATCCCCTGGAATTGGCAGCGGCCCGGGCGAATCACTCGCTGTACCCCAACTACATCGCCGTCAACGGCTCGCCCACCTGGCTGGGCCTGTTCGCCCTCGCGCCGCTTCCCAGCTTCGACCGGCTGGCAATGCTCTGGCGGATCGGCGCCATGATCAGCGTGTTGTTCTCCTTCATCTGGGTGGGTCGAGCCGTCGGGCTGGCGGCTCCCCTCGTCGCCGGAGCGCTGGTGTTCTGGCTTGGCTATGGCGAGCCGCTGCTGTCCGACCTGGAATTCTGCAACGTCAGCGCCTACTTGCTGGGCGCACTGGCGGGTTCCATCGCCCTGCTCCGGCGCGACGGTGACCGCGGCATAATCCTAGGTGGCGCGCTCCTTGGATTCGCGGCGACGGTCAAGCCGGTGCTGGTGCCCGCGGTCCTCTTCGTCCCCGCCATGGAGTGCCTGGTGGGACAGTGGCGACGCGCCCTTGGCCTGAGCGCCGGAATCGTCTGTGGCGTAGCCGTCGCAGCGGTGCTGGGAACGGTGGCCTTCGGCGACCCGCACGCCTGGCTGGCCTGGTGGGCGGCCGCGACCGCGCAGGCAGCCCAGCCCTACTCCCTCTACTCCGGCAACCTCGCGCTGGTGAACCTGGTCCAGGGCACCCCCCAGATGGCCACGATGTTGTCCCTCAGCGCGGTCGGGCTGCTCGGCCTGCTGGTCTGGCGGCGGTGTCGGAACGAGTCCGACGCGGGTCGTAGAGCGGTACTGGCCAGCGGCCTGGGCGTCAGCGCCTACCTCCTGACCTCGCCCGTGGTCTGGGCCCACTACCTGGTCCTCTTCCTCCCGGTCTGGATCATGGCCCTGTCCCGCAGGGGCACGGCGCGCCTGGCGGCGGTCGCCTGCGGCTGCCTCCTGGCAGGGCGAGGGCTGTGGTCCCACTTCGGCTTCGCGCCGAACCCCGGACAGCTCGGTGCCCTGCTGATGACCGGCATGCTGGGCACAATGCTGCTGGTCACCCTGGGCATGCCCGCCCA
>JAADHA010000335.1 GCA_013152105.1 Oligoflexia bacterium
CGGCGACAGCCCGGCCGCCGGCCGGCTGAAGGTCGGCGACGTGATCCAGGAGATCAACCGCAAGCGGATCAACCGCGCCAGCGAAGTAGACGCTGCCCTGGCGCGGTCCGAGAAGGGGGCGATGCTGGTCGTCGAACGAGACGGAACCCAGACGCTGGTCAGCCTGCCTGCCCCCGACGACGACACCGAAAAGTAGACTGCTCTCACCAGTACTGCGGGTGCGCCTCGATGCCCCGGTCGATACGCCGGGCCGGTGAGACACCTCCGCGCCGTCCTGATCCTGTTCCACGTGCTGGCCATCTCCGTACTGGCATTCGTGGTGCAGGGCGGGCCGGTCCAAGCCTACCTGGGCTTGACCGGCAGCACCCCGGACCCGGTCCAGTTCCGCTTGGTCGATCGCGCTCCGGCCTGGCTGGTGGTCGAGCTGGAGACCCAGGGCCAGTGGCGCACCATCTACCAGAGCCGCAGCGACGAACACACCTGGCTGCGCCCTTACCTGGACCAGGTGCGGATGCGCACCGTCGTCGACGGCTTCGGCCGGCTGGAACATCGAAAGAGCTATGACGCGCTCGGCGTCTGGCTGGCTCGTCGGGCCGCGGTGGACTTTCCCCAGGCCCAACACCTGCGGGTCCGCATCGACCAGCCGGGTCGGGACGGCGAGGAACCCGTCTCTCACTGGGTGACTCGCTACAGCCTGGACAAGTACCGATGAGCCCGCGTGCCCTGTGGACGCGACTGGCGCAGCGCCTGGACCATCGCGAGCCGGCCACTCCCCTGGCCCTGTTCCGCATCGCCATGGGCCTCTCGATCCTCTACACGCTCTTGCCCATGGCCTCGGCCGGCATCACGCCGCTGGTCTGGATGGACCGCGCCTACGGCGGCTACCGCGTAGTACCGCCCGACAACTGGGTGCTCTCCATGCTCGGAGGCGCGACCGACGCCAGCCTGCCCATCCTGGTCTGGGTGGCTTGCGGCGCCGCCCTCCTGCTGATTGTGGGCTTTGGCAGCCGGGTGACCCCGCTGGTGGCCGGCCAGGCGATGATCGCCCTCTTCTCCATCAACCCACAGAGCGCCGGTGGCCACGACCACCTGTTGACCGCCGGCCTGTGGCTGCTGGTCGTGTCCCCCTCGACCGCCACGCTCTCCCTGGATTCCCGCTGGTTCAGCGACGAACACCGCTTCGTGAACCCGCGCCCGGTCGTCGCCTGGCCTCGCTACCTGGTCATCTTCCAGTTGATCATCGTGTCCTTCACCGCCGGTGTCGGGCAGCTTGGTCCAGCGCTGTTCTGGCTGTGGAGGCTCGCGTCCCCCTTGTGGCTGCTGGCCTTCTGGTACCGCCTGACCCATGACCGGCCCGGTCGCCTGCGGGCCCTGTTCAACCGCCTCGATGTGCGGAGCGGGATCGGCATCTTCGGGCTCTGCATGTACCTGGCCATACTGATCCTGGCGGACCTGGGCCCCTTCTCGTTCATCGCGATGAGCTTCTACCTGGGCCTGTGGCACCACGACGAGTACGCGGCGCTCTGGAATAGACTCCGGAATACAACCAGAAAACGTCCCAGAATCTTGAGCGCCGATCCTTGATCTGAACGCCTGTTCCGGTAACACTGGACGTGTGCCTGCCCTCAGCCATCCTCGGATCCTCCTCGCCCGACTCCAGGCCCAGCTCCGCAAGCCGCCCGGCGCCGCCCGGATCTCTCGGGTCGATGTCGGCACCTTGGTGCTCTACGTGCAGCGCTGCCTGCGGGTCATGCCCTATGTGCGCCACGCGCCGGACTGCCGCCAGGCCATCCGCCAGGGCCAGACCGTCGGGTGCACCTGTGGGCTGGCGGCGGCCTGGACAGGGCAGGCTGATGATGGCGGGTCGGCATCGCGATAGGCGACAAAGGTCGCAGCGCAGTCCGTGCCAATGGCCGCGCCAGCGCCCCCAGCCGCAGTCGGAGCAGCCATGGCCCTCGTCGCCCCCAGCATCCTCTCCGCAGACTTCGGGCAGCTCGCCCAGGAAATCGTCAGTGTGTCCAGTGCCGACTGGATCCATGTCGACGTGATGGATGGCCGCTTCGTGCCCAACATCACCATCGGGCCACCCGTGGTCCGGGCAGTCCATGCGACCCGCGACGCCATGGCTCCCCACATGATCATCGACTGCCACCTGATGATCGTCGAGCCCGACCGCTACATCGACGCCTTCGCCGATGCGGGGGCCGATGTCATCACGGTCCATGCCGAGACCTGCAACCACCTCGACCGAACCATCCAGGCCATCAAGGCCCGCGGTGTCCAGGCCGGCGTCGCCCTCAACCCCCACACGTCCGAACACGTGCTGGACTACGTCCTTGAAGAGTGCGACCTGGTCCTTGTGATGTCGGTCAACCCGGGCTTCGGCGGACAGTCCCTGATCGAGCGGGTCTTTCCCAAGATCGAGCGGATCCGCTCGCGGCTGGACGCCCAAGGAATCTCGGCGCATCTCCAAGTGGACGGGGGCGTAAAGACCGACAACGCCTGGCGCTTGGTCAAGGCCGGTGCCACCGTGCTGGTCAGCGGCTCGGGCGTCTTCAAGTCGCCCGATCGGACCCAGGCCATCGCAGAGCTCGCAGCAGCCAGGCGGCCTTTGGTCTGAGCGGCTTCGCGAAGGGGGCAAGGCCGCGGGCTCACCACACGTCCATGTCATGGCCGAGCATCGTGTCCCCCGCGAAGAGCGCGCGCAGGGCGAAGCGGCGGCCCGCGATCATCTGCGGTATCCACACCCGGTCATCGGCCCACATCTCGTCGTAGGGCATGGCGTCGAGCGGAAACCACAAGGGGACCGCTTCGTCGGTCTCGATGGGGCTGCCATGGTGGCTGTGCGCTGTGAAGACCGTGACGTGCATGCGCAGGCCATCGACGAATTGAAAGGACAGATCCCCGCGCTGCTTGCTGCCCTCGGCGCGCACGCCGACCTCTTCGTGAAGCTCTCTTTCGGCGGCCTGGATGGCGGTCTCACCCGGATCGAGCTTGCCACCAGGGGCGTTGATCTTACCCGCTCCAAGCCCGCGTTTCTTGCGGATCAGCAGAGCGTGCCCGTCGTGAATTACGAAGAGCAGGGTGGCCCGCATGGTCGGCGTCCAGGTGGTCCAGTCGATGTCGGTCATGGCCTGCATGGAGCGACCCTACTCCATCGTCCTCGACCATCGCGCCCTGGTACACGCGGCCAGGGTCACAACGAAAAGCACGGCCGAAGAATTGCACGGCTGTGGCACAGGTCGCGAGGCAGCGATCTACCTTGCGCCACCATGGGAGACGCCATGCCCCGCAGGCCGCCGGTCCGCTTCTTCAAGGACCCTGTCAGCGCCATCACGCACTTTATCGGTTTTCTAGCGGCGCTAGCTGGTCTGCTCCTGTTGGTCGCCACCACGGTCGATGAGCCCGCGATGCTTGTGGGGGTGGTGATCTACGGCTCGACCCTGGTCGCGCTCTTCCTGGCCTCTGCGACCTACCACTTCCTCGATCTGGGCACGAAGGGGAATCGCTGGCTGCGCCGAGTCGATCACGCAGGCATCTTCCTGCTCATCGCTGGCAGCTACGTGCCCCCGCTGCTGCACCTGCTGCACGGGGCCTGGCGCATCGCCATGCTGTCCGCGGTGGCTGGCCTGGCGCTGTTGGGGATCGTGTTCAAGCTGGTGTGGATCGACTGCCCGTCTTGGCTGGGTACGATGATCTACCTGATCTTGGGCTGGCTGGTGGTCATCCCCGCCTACCAGATCCTGCCGCAACTCACGCCGATCGAGCTGGGCTGTCTGGTGACCGGTGGCCTGCTCTACACGGGCGGCGCGGCGGTCTACGTGTTGGAGCGGCCCGACCCCTGGCCCGGACGCTTCG
>JAADHA010000447.1 GCA_013152105.1 Oligoflexia bacterium
AGCATCGGGGGGCGTCGAGGGCTGGGCCTTGGGACGCCACAGTTGGCCACCCAGGCGCGCCGCCAGCCCGAAGGCCAGGCGCGCGTGGTGGACATGGTCGAGCGCGGCGCTCTGGGTCCCCAGCAGCAGCTCAGCCGGAGCCGCCCGGTGCAGCAGGGCGACCGCTCGCTGGTTGAGCGCCTTGATCCGCTGGCACTTGGCGACCGCGACGGTCAGGAAGTGGCGCGTCAGGCGCGTGCGCTGTTCCACGCTGAGGGTGGAAGCGTCGACGTGGACCGCCGTGGTCCAGCCCGCTCCCGCCTCGATATCGCCGCCGGCGACGAGATCATCCGCAGCTTCGAGCGCCACTACCCCAGCCGAGGCGCGCTTGCGCACGTTCAGTTCCAGCACCACGCCACCCAGGCCCTGCTCATCAGCACCGGCCGCGACCACAGGCGCGGGCGCCGGACGCCCCAAGGAAGCCGCGATGTCACCGAGGATCCGCTCCAGTAGCCGCTGCTCGTGGCTGCCCATGGGTCCTCCACGAACTTGATCCTTGCACACTCTTGGCCCGCCTTCCGCCTTCTTTGTGTCACAGGGGCGTCGTGGCTCGCGCGCCATTCTCGCGCCTTGGGCCCCGGGGACCACCGAGCACCCGGCGAGCGCCTCCAGAGCAGCCGCAGGATGTGGGCGCCACGTGGAGCACCTGGGCATCGTCGCCGTGGGGAACCCGGGGGGGCTGGGGATGCCGCGGTTGTCGGTCCCGCGGTGGGGCACCGAAGGCACCGATCAATTTCGGGTCCAAATCGGTACAGTCTGGTCTCCCAACCAGGCGCCGAAGGCGCCCGCCGCCCATCAGGAATTGAGCGCAAGGCGCAAGGCGCGCATCCGAGGTCACGCGGTGCCCCCGACCCGCCCGGCGACGGTCTCCGCCGCCTTGCGAAACTCGTCTCGGCACCGTGCAACGGCCTGGGTGTACGCGCCGATGGCACCGTCCGCCGGCTTGAGCATGAACATGGGCTTCTGCGCGTCCTGCGCCAATAGCATCAGGCTCTGGTAGTGCCGAATGATCCCCAGGCAGTATGGATCCTGGTCGGTCGAGGAGGGCGTGATGCCATCGCGAACCAGTTGCTCATGGTAGAGCCCCGGCATGCCGCGAACCCAGCGTTGGTAGGCCTTCACCGGACGGGACAGGCGCATTCCTGCCTGCATCACCAGGTAGCCAGCCGAATGCATGGTACCGAGCGGAAGCTCCAGATCCTGGGCAGGGTTCCGATCCAAGCGGTCCGTCCAGGCCCGTCGCCACTCGATGAGCGTGGGCCCCAGGTTGCGAAGTCCCTGCATCGAGAACAGGTCGGGCGCCAGTGGCGTGACGAGGTGGTCCGCAGCCAGCAAGGCGGCACGGTTGATCGCGCCGAGGTTCGGCCCGACATCGAACAGGGTCAGATCCGCATCGTGCTGGCGGGCGGCTCGCCGTGCCAGGCGATGAAAGGCGGACAGCGTGCGGAAAGCAGCTTCGTCGCGATCCAGCGCCCGCGGCCAGGCATCCGAGAGGCGTTCCTCGAACCGCGACAGGCCCAGGTCTCCGGGCACAAGGGCCAGTCCAGAGCGCAACTCCTCGATGTGGGGGTCGGTGATGTCTCCAAGCCCACGCAGGATGGGGCGAACACAGCCCAGCACCGTCGGACGGGTGCCGTTATCATCTGCCCACAGGGTCTCCAGCCGTTCTTCGGGCAGACACATCGCGGTGAGATTGGACTGCGGGTCCAGATCGACCATCAACACCCTTCGCCCGAGCTCCACCAGCATGTGCGCCAGGTGGTAGACCAGGGTGGTCTTGCCGACCCCGCCCATGTTGTTGAAGAAGGCGATGGTCGTCATGCGCGCCTCAGGGTGACGGCAAAGCTGCCGCTCCCGAACGTGAATACCGGCTCGGGGTTTGCGTTGTCGCGACATGCCTTGCGTGCCAGCGGGACCCCCAGACCGAACTTCTGCACGAACCCAAGCGCCGCCAGAGCCCCCGCGATCGTCGGGTTCCGGTAGTCGTTGCCCCCCGGCTTGCCAAAGGTCTCAGGGGTGGCTCGGCCGAACAAGCCGCCGGGGTTGTGGATCTCGATACGGTCGCTGAACCAGTACCACTGAATGGGGGCGTGGCTGGTCTCGTAGTTGCGATGCATGACGGCGTTGCGAAGAAGCTGCTGGATGGCGTCCATCGGGTAGTCGGCCTGGTTGTGCTCTCGATCCCTGCTGGCGATTCGCGCGGCCACACGGATGTGCGCACGGGCCAGATCGTCTGCCTGGGTCAGCACGCGAGCCATGGGACCGACCAGCTCCTTGCGGTCGATGATGGTGTCGGTCAGCTCGGTACCGTCGATGCGCAAGAACTGGATGTAGGCACCCTTCACCCAAGTCGTGGGGTCGACCCCGAGCATCACCATACCCGCCACATTCGGAACAGCGTCGGGGCTGGCAAGGTGCAGCGACGCAAGCTGTTCCGGTACCGAGCGTTGGTTCCTGGCCAGCGTGTCGGCGTCGATGGCAGAAGGCAGGTACTCGGCACAAAACAGGGCCATATCGAGGTCTTCAAGCGTCGCGCCCGACACCGGGGACTGGTCGTAGGGACCATCGAAGGAGCGGCGGCGCTCGGTCAGGATGCGTTCCTCGTCTCGCGTCGCCGTGTCCCGGCGCGGAGCCGCTCGGTGATGTCCAACTTCGATGGTTGACCATCGTCCTCTACGCCGACCAGAAGCACGCCGGCCCGGCCACTCCCGGGCAGGTCGTTCGCAAAGGCGCAGATCGCTTCTTCGATCTTCGACTTGTCCGACATCAAGCGCTTCCGCTCGACGTGGTAGTTCTCAACATCGCCGGCAAGCGCTGCGAGCTGTTCTGGAGTCAGCAAGGGGCTCTCCTGTTCCTTGGCGGCGGGGCTGGGGCTGTGGGAATCATAAGGCGTTCTTGAGCGAGTCCCAGACGGCATGTCCCGCCGTGCACCGGCAGCCGAACGAGGACGTAGGTTCGTTCCTCGTCGGTATCGAAGGATGTATCGAAGGAAGATCGGGACGGGCGATCCGTTTGCGGACATCGCCTTGCCCTGTCGGAGCGCCTTCTCCGGCGTGATGCACACCTCCACGGGCTCGCGGATCTCATAGGAGTGGTGGCAAGCCGCGTTCACGATGGCCTCGTCGAACCCGCCACCGCCCGGTCCCTCTGAGAAGTAGACGACGTCGATCTGTGTGACCGGGAAGAACTCGTGCGGCGGCTCGTTGAAGAGGAGCAGGCCAACGTTCTTGGGCATACGCTGTTCGGCGGGAACCCGGGCTGGCCGTGCTCGTCGCAGTCCTGGCCGATGCACGGTGGACGTCCTCCGCCCTGGCTGTGGCGGAGAGCCTGCTGTGTGGGACGGGGCCACCGTGTCGAGCACGCGGGCGGCAGCATCGCCGAAGGCCTGGAGCCTGCGCCGCCGGAGGACGATCCGTGACCACCCCGATCATCGCCCCGGCAATCCCGCGGGTCGTCATCTGCACGCGATACTCAGCCGACAAGCGGGCCGAGAAAGACCTCTACATTCCCGTCCCACTCGACTGCTGCCGGGCCGGCGCCCAGCAACGCGACCAGGAATCGGTCGCCGAGATCATCGACACCGCGAAGTCCCCCACGACCGACGACCGACCCCAGTTCCGGGACTGGAAGTTCAGCCGCTTCTCCCGTAGCCGCGAGGACACTGTCCTCTTCGAGCGATTCGCTACAAGCGCATGCTGGATGGCGACCGCATCCGTGCCGGCCGCGCCCAGGGAGCGGCGGTCCAAGGCGCCTTGGACCAGGCCGCGCAGGTGTTGTCGGTGGCGGTGGAGGAAGGCGTCGAGCACCCGGTC
>JAADHA010000440.1 GCA_013152105.1 Oligoflexia bacterium
AGCGCTTGTAGAACAGGACCTCGGCCGCGCTCACCACCAGGAAGAGCCCCACGATCACGCCAAGCACCGCCGCCCGCGCTTGCTCCCTGGCCAAGCCCGGCGTACCGTAGCCTTCTCCCCAAGATCCCATCACCCCCAGCAGAGTACGCATGCCGGCATCCGTGGTTGAGCGGACACAAGACTGGCTCTTGGAGGGCTTCCTCGGATCCTCCAACCGTGTCGTGCAGGTCCCGATACACGTCATGCCCTTCCGGATCGGACGCGCCGCGGACCAGGACATGGTGCTGCGGGTGAACGAAGTCTCCGGCAACCACGCGATCCTGACCTATGACGGCAAGCACCTGTGGCTCCAGGACGCGGGCAGCACCAACGGCACCTTCGTCAACCGGCACCGCATCAAGGAAGCGGTCGCGTTGTCGGACGGAGACGTGCTGCACTTCGGGACGGCCGAGTTCCGGCTGGTACACCAGCCTATCGCCGCCTTCGAAGAACCGACCATCACCCGTACTTTTCAGCCAGGCCAGCTCTCCCAGCGCTACTACCCCAACGCGGCGGCCTTCCGCCAGATGCTGAACGACCGCCACCTCAAGGTCCAGTACCAGCCCATCGTGGACCTCCGGGGCAACCCCGCGACCCCGCCCAACTTCGCCTACGAAGCGCTGGGCCGCGCCGACCAGCCCGGGATCCCCCAGCTCCCAGGCGAACTCTTCAAGATTGCGGCGTCCCTGGACTGCGCCGCCGAGCTGTCGCGGGTCCTGCGCGAGCTGGCGGTGGAAGGCGCCAACGCCCTTCCTGGAGACCCGGCGGTGCTCTTCGTGAACACCCACCCCGATGAGACCGTCACGCCGACCTTGCTCGAGTCCATCGCCCACATCCAGTCCAAGGCCCTGGGCGTCCAGCTCGTGCTGGAAGTCCACGAACGGGCAATCACCGACATTCGCCGCATGCGCGAGCTGGCGGCGGCGCTGCGTGACTACGGCGTGGCGCTGGCCTACGACGACTTCGGCGCCGGCCAGGCCCGCCTGTTGGAGTTGGTCGAGGCGACCCCGGCCTACGTCAAGTTCGATCGCTCCATGGTTCACGCCCTGGACCGCGCCCTGCCACAGAAGCGCACCCTGGTGAAGACCCTGGTCCGCATGGTCCTCGACTTCGGGATCATACCGCTGGCCGAGGGCGTGGAGACGGCCGGCGAAGCCGCCATCTGCGTCGACATCGGCTTTCAGCTTGGCCAGGGCTGGGTCTGGGGCCGCCCGCGCGACATCTCGGAATTCGGCTGACCGGATCCGGGTTCAGCCAAGAAAGGTGGCGACCTGGGCAGCGGCGGCGACACGTACGCAGCGCCGGGTGTCCCTCAGGCATTGCTCCAGGGGCAGGCCGGGATCGCTGACGGCCACGGCCCGCGCTGCTGGCCCCAAGTCCAGACCGGCCTCGACCTGACCCGCCAGGACCACGACCGGGACCCCGGCCCGCTGAGCCCTCGCCACCACCTTGCCCGGCCCCTTGCCCGCCAGGCTCTGGGCGTCGAAGCGGCCCTCGCCGGTGAGCACCAGCCCGCGCCAGGTGGGCGTCGAAGTCGAGCGTGTCCAGGACGGCGTCCGCGCCGGATCGCAAGGGCGCACCCACCAGAACCTGGAGCATCAGCCCCAGTCCTCCGGCTGCCCCCGTCCCCGGCGCCTTGGGGTCTACCCGCAGGCCGGCCTGGGTCAGCGCTTCGATCACACGCCTCCAGCCTTCCAGAACCGCTTGCTCATCCTGCACCCCCTTCTGGGCCAGGAAGCTGCGGCCGGTCACGACTGAGGCCGGTGCGCCGCGCGGAGCGAACAGGGGCGCGTCCACATCACACCAGGCATGGACCCGACCAGACAAGGCGCCGAGGTCTGGCAGGTCGACTCGCCGAATGGCGCGAAGATCGCCGCGACCAGGGCACACGACGACGCCCCTCGCGTCCCGAAACACTAGGCCCAGGGCATGGGCGAGGCCAGCGCCCATATCGACCGTGGCCGTCCCCCCAAGGCCCACGACCACCTGATCTACTCGCTGCAACGCGCACAAAAGCAGCGCTCCCAACCCGGCGCTGCTGGCCGCCAGGGGCTGCCGCCGCCCCGGCCCGCGCCAGCCACAGGTCTCGGCGCTCTCGATGAAGGCGCGATCGGCCTGCGATCCAGGGGTGGAATGGCCAGCCCGAAGCAGTCCGACCCGCGCGGTGCGGGGATCGCCCAGCGGACCGTGACAGGGCAGGGTCGCCACCCGGGTCAGCGGCAGGACGTCGAAGCTGCCCTCTCCGCCGTCGGCGATCGGCAGGGGGTCGGCCTGCTGACCGGCCTCGCGCACACCGTCCGCCATGGCGTTTGCCACGTCGGTCGCCGTCGCACCACCCGCGAACTTGTCAGGAGCGCACAGGACCCGCATGGTTCGCGCTTGGAGAGAGGCCGCTACTGTTCGGCCGTCGAGGGTGCCGTCGAGGGTGCCGTCGAGGGCTGTGATCGCAAGACCAGTTGCACGACAATCACCATATCCCTGCGCGGGCGCAGGTAGAGCCCGCCCACGCCATCCAGCGCCGTCGGCACGACACCCGCCCAGACCACCGGACCGCGGGTCTCGTCCGACTCGAAGCGAAAGTCCAGGTTGAAGCCGTCGTCGTTCGGCGTTCCCACCAGCTCGGCCGTCAGGAATTCACCCCCGGTGGCCCCCATATCGAAGCTGGCGTCCTGGTCGACCAGGGCCGTGATGCGCGGGTGGGCGACGATCTGGGCATCACCCAGCGCGTGGCGCACGAGCATCAGGTCGTCCGCGCACAGGGTGAGCGGGTCCTCGCCCAGGTCGCGCCAGGGTGATTGGCGGCGGTCGATGTGGGCGATGACGATGTCGTAGAAGATCTGGTCCTGGCCCCCGGCGCGCGCGACCCTGGGGAGGAACAGCGCGGGCAGCGACAGGGCAGCGAGGAGGATGAACTTGGCCACGGTGGCTCCCAGTGGGGTGCCGATCCTACACCCAGAGGAGGCGGAGCATGCTCGGTCGCACCCTGGCCCGAGCCGAGCGCACACTCAGCCCCCCGGCATCACCGCGTCCCCTGCTTGCACACGCTGAAACACCCACTGTTCACCGACCCGCGCCCGGACCAGGGCGGGCAGCGCAGGGATGCCGAGGTGGGCTTGCTCGATCCCCGCCAGGACGACGACCCCCTGCCGCGACAGCTTGAGTCCGAGGTGCGGACTGCCGCCGTCCTCGATGCTGGACTGAAGGCGCAGCTTCCAGTGGCTGCCGAGGGAGTCGACCAGCTCGGCGTCGGCGAGGCCCCCGAGCTGTCCGCTCATGGTGTCCAAGGGGGTCGCGGTCCGCAGGGGCAAGAGCACGCCGAATTCCTTGTCGCTGAGCCCCATGTCGATGTTGCCATGCTCGACCAGACCGGCCGGCGCCCAGGCCAGGCCCTTCATCACCGTGGTCCACCCGGCGGGCAGCTTGGCCGCCCGTCGGCCTGCCGCAAGGCCCAGGATGTCGTGGTACTTCTGCCAGGGCCGCTGGTAGCTCTGCACGCGGCTGTGAACCCGAGGATCGGCCCAACCTACCAGCGATGCGGCGGTGCGCAGCGCGGCCGCGGCGGCTTCGCCCTGGCCGTCTGGACTCAGCGTGGGGTCCTCGAGGGTCGGGGCCGGTCGCCAGGCAGCGGTGTGCTTTGCCGCCGCCCGTAAGGGCTCGACGAGCTGCTGTTCAAGCGTGTCGCGGTCCACCCAGACGCAGTGACCGTGCAGGTCGGTGGCCTGGAGATCGATCGGAAGGCCGACGTAGCCGGTCTCGAGAACGCCCAGCTTGCGGCGCCCGAGCAGTTGCCGGTCGCGCACATCGAGCCGCAGGATGCTGCCGGGGGCCAGGCTGGCCAGCGGGGCGGTGATGGTCATGGTCGCGGAGTTGTCGCGATTGGCCGCGAAGATGCTGCTGGTGCCGAAGCTGAGGGTCGCCTCGAGGTCGGGGTAGCGCGCCGAGGGGAGGATGCGGGTCTCGCGGATATCGGAGGTCAGCGTGCAGGCGATGAGGCCGTCACTGACCGCGCCCTGGACCGGGGTCCCCATGTCGAGCAGTCCTGCGCCACCCTGGGGAGCGTAGCCGCCGTGTCCCGCCCAGGTCGGACGCGCGGCCAGACTCTGTGCAGCCACGCCCAGGGACGGCGGAGGCGGCGGTAGCGGGGCGATGTCCGCCTTGGACTGGGTTTCCTGGGGCGCGGTCCTGCTGCCAAAGTCGGGCAAGGGAATGCAACAGGCGGCCAGGAGCGACAGGATGATCATGGATGGGCCGGGGAAGACAGGAGGAAGTCGCTGGACGGCGTGGTCCAAGATCGCGCGCCGACCGCGGCCGCCAGCAACCCTGGCAGTGACCATCGGTGTCGTGGTATTCTGTATACGGTGGTGGAGTCATGTTGTCGATAGCGAACCGAGAGGCGCCCCCGACAAGCGCGCACGAGCCGCGGTTAGACCGCCCACACAGGAAGGCAGGCATGGACACAAGCGCGTGGATGGAGCAGGTCGAGGCCGCCCTCGACTCCGACAACAAGGGCCTCTTGAAGATGCTGATAAGCCTCGACCCGCGCGAGACCACGCCCGAGCTGGCCCTGGTTCGCTGTCGCCTGCGCGCCGCTCTGGGCGACGCCGGTCAGGCTGCCCAGGCGTTCCCCGATTTCGCAGAGATAGAGGATAAACCCGAACTTCACCGAGGCTGGGTGGCGACGGCGGTCGACCTGGCGCTGCGCGGGGCGATCCCCAACCACTGGGGGCTGGGCCGAGCCCTGCGGAGCATGGCCGAGCAGGCGGTCGGGCGCGGCGACACCGCCACGGCCCTCGACATCCTTGAACGCCACGTCCACGCCGCCCTGGACCGCGACGCCCACGAGGTCGCCCTCCGAGGCGTAGAGCTGGCGGCCAGGGTGATGGTGCCCTCCTCGAAGCGCCGGATGAAGGCCGCGGCGGCCGCCCTCGACGCCCTGGCTGCGGCGGTCGCCGAGCACGTCCCCACCGACCCTGAGCTGCCCGATCCCACCGACCTCGCCGGGCCAGACATGGCGGTCGACGTGCTTCTGGCCTCGCTGGGCGCCAACCCCGAGCGCGACCTGGACCGCCTGGTGGCGGCGATCGATCGGTGGCCCGGGCGCGCCGATCTGATCCACAGCGCGACCCGCTGCTGGCAAGCCCTGGACGACGATGCCGCCGGGACCGAACTGTTCGCCCGCGCCGTCGCGGCACGACCCCAGGATCTGGACCTGGCCACGGCCTTTGGCTGGCACCTGGTGCGCCAGCGAGATCTGCCCACCCTCGAAGCCTTCGTCGAGCAGCGCTTCCTCGGCGACTGTGGACCCGCTGACCGTGAACCCGCTGCACAGGCTCGGCTTCTGGCCCGCGCAAGGCTGGACCGGGCCGCCACCGGCGCGGCCCTCACCTCGGTGGACCGCATGCTGGCCCTCGACCCGAAGAGCGTGCCCGGCCGCCACCTCCGCGCGCAAATCCTGCGGGCCGAGGACCAACAGGAAGCCGCCCTCGACCTGCTCGATGAGTTGGCTCGAGAAGTCGACGAGGCCGGCCAGCGCTCGCCCGCCGCACAGCCCTGGCACTGGGACCGCATGGAGCTCGGCACGGCCCTCCACCGCTGGCGAAGCGTTCGCGACTCAGCCTTGCGCCTGGGTATGCCGGTCGAAGCAGGCGGCGAGGCAGGCGGCGAGGCAAGCAACGAGCCGATCGACGAGCGTTGGTCACCCTGCCGGATCCTGCTGCCCTGGGCCGAGGCCGGTGACACCGAGCACGACGCGATGCGCACCGGGCCAGTCACGGCGCGCCTGCTCACCCTGGCGCCTCCGGGGCGACGTCAGCGCTACGGCGATGTCGTGATCTTCCGCGCCGAGGCGCTGGACGAGGGCGGCTCGCCAGGGGCCCGGGACCACGCGGGCCCCCTCTTTCGCGCGGTCCAGGTCCTCTCGCGCGGCGACGTGGTGGTGCGGGACCTCGCCGGCCGCCCCCCCGGGGACCAGACCCTGGACGCCTTCGCCGAACGCCTGCACGCCCTGGGCGTGGCACTCTCGTGGTGGGAACTGTCCGAGCCCGACGCGCGGGGCCACACCTTGCTCGCCCGGATCGGGCTACCCGAG
>JAADHA010000209.1 GCA_013152105.1 Oligoflexia bacterium
CGGTGGGCAAGCGGACCCGCAGGCGAGACTGAGGGCCCACCTCTTTCCGGGTAAAGGGCAGTGAACCCAGGTCATCTTCAACCAGCCTGCGCCGCAGCAGGAAGGGGATCTGGTGGTCCGTCGAGTCCACCAGCCGGAGGTCCGAGTGGTCGAGCTTGCAGTCGGCCAGGACATCGGGTGTGAGGACGATCCGCACCAGACCTGCCGGGCCCTCCACGTCGTGGACCCAGATCATGCCGCGCATGTCCAGCACCGTGCCCGGTTCGGCCAAGCCCGCCCGCTGCTCGGGTGCCACCCATGCCGGATTGGGCTGCACCGGCCCAGGCGCCAGCGTGGCTTGCACCATTCGCGACAGCTCTGGGGTCGCCAGGTCCAGATCGCCGGTCGCGGTCGTGCCGGGATCGGCACCACCCAACAGCGTGAGCGGCCCTGGTCCGGGCGATGGCACCAGCAGGGCTTCACCTTCCATCAGGACCGTGACGGTGGGGATACTCAGGGGCACCAAGCCCTTGCTTTGCACCCACAGCACCAGCAGCTCGGCCGGCTCATCGGTCACCGGTATGGTGACCTGGTCCAGGCTGGCACCCCCCAGGCGCACCCGACGAATCGTGCCGTCCGAAGTGGGGTAGCGCCCGGGAACCAGCTCAGCGGTCAGGGCCACGTCCACTTCGCGCTCGAACACCGGCTCGTCTGTCTCGACTCGGACCGCGTCAATCGGAAGGGGACGGGGCAGCTCTACGACATAGCGACTCCAGCCGCTCTCCTCCAAGACGCTCTGGGTCACCGGCAGGGACAGCTCCACAGGGGCCACGCTGGGCGCGGTGTCCAGCAGACCCTCTACCCGCGGACTGCGATTATTGGGTCCGGCCAGGCGAACGAGGCGCAGCCGTAGCTTGGACCGCATCGCGGTCGAGGATGTCGCGGGGAGATCGATCCGCCGCTGGGCGCCGGCCGGGACCGACCACAAGAGGACCGGATCGAGCAATGGCTGCCAGTGGTCCGTGGCCCACGCATCGACCGCCACCCGAGCGACCCACTCCTTGGCCGGCAGGTCAAGCTCCAGGCCGTCCAGCGGTCGGTTCAAGGGGTCGAGCAACCAGATATCTGGATCCTCGGTCGGGCTCATGCGCACGGGCACGCGATCGATGGGCGCCTGGCCTCGGACCGTGGCGACCGCAAGCGGCTGACCATCCTGCGCGAGCACGGCCAGGTCCGACCCATCCCTGGGGTCGCGGGGGCTACGCAGGTCGACGGGAACGGGCACGCGCACCACCCCGTCGCCCACACCCTTGGGCACGCTGACCGTGGCCAGGCGCGGGTAGAGCGCGGGGTCGACGGCGACCGGAGCCGCCGCGAAGCCCGAGCCACACAGGGTCATGATGTCGAGGAGAGCAGCACTGAAGAGGGCGAGCATCACGGCGCCTTGGGGTCGTGGGGGAGCGGGTCGTGGGAGAGCGGGTCGGCCCGCAGGACCAGTCGCTCGAAGAGGAAGGCGGACACCAGCAGGGGGACGCCCAGGCCCAGCACACTGCCGACCCGTGCGAAACCCGACAGGGCCCACAGGTCGACCGCGAAGACCTTGGCGGTCGCCAGCAGCACCAGGGCGAAGCCGACCAGGCGCACATGGCGCAACTTGATCGACAGCCCGGTGACCAGGATCGCGATGCCATAGGCCGCCCAGGTCAGCGAGCGAACCATGCCCTGGACCACACCCTGGCCGCCCAGCTCCAGCGTTCCGCTGTCCTGGAATGCGTGGCTCACCTCGACGTTCACCAGGGCGAAGCCGACCAGCACCCCCAGCACTCGCAACAGGGGCGGGACGAAAGCGGGTACGTGCGAGGGGGATGACTGATCGACCGACAGCCAGCGCGCGGTCAAGCCCAGACACACCGCGGGCACGCCCCAGGTGTAGAGGGTCCAGTTCATGATCGGCAGCCCCGTGGCGTCGCCATAGGAGAGCGCCGCGGGGTTGCCCAGCAGCCGCACGGCGACCAGCACGCCCAGCGCGACGGCGGCGGCCCGCACCAGCGGATGCGTGAGACGGCGAGAGAGCAGCGCCAGGGCCGCGCCCTGGACGGCCCAGGCCAGGGTGAGCCACTGGTGATCCAACTGGAGCGGGATCGCCGTCGACAGACCCATCAAAGCCACGCCGACGAAGACCGCCAGCACCAGATCACCTCGGCTCACCTGGCGAGCCCGGACCAGCAGCACAGCGGTCAACAGGGCCACCGCCCCCAAGAGCAGCGGCAGCAGGCCGATCACCCGGTCGCCCCACGCCGCCTCCCACGCGCAATACAGGGGCCAGAAGAAGGCTGGACCAGCCATCGCACCCACGAAGACCGGGACCGCGGGCGCTCGCGAAAAACGCCGAGCCAGGGCTGGCATCGGCAAGAAGACCGCGCAAGCCAGCAAGGTCGGCGCGGCGACCCCAGCGCTGCCTGCAGCGTCGATGAGATCGGCCGCGGTCCAGGTGGCGCCCGTGACGCCGATGAAGCTGGCCACCAGCCAGGCCGGGTGGCGGGTACGCAGGGCCCCAGTCGATCCCAGCAGGACGAGGGCCGACAGCATCAGCGCGACGCCCTCGATGTGCTGATCGCCTTGCCCGGGGCTGGCATAGACGCGGCCCCACAAGGAGCCGAGCGCCGCCAGTCCAGCCAGCAGCGGCAGCAAGGCGCCACCTAGCGTCCGGCGGTCATCCGCGGGCCCGTACAAAAACAACACCCCGACCGCGAGCGGGCCCAGCGCCATCAGGGCCAGCGCCAGGGGCGGAGTCGACACCTGGATAGACCAGGTGGTCGCGGCCAGGACGCTGAGCAGACCGGCCATCGCGCTGGCCAGGGCACCCACGGCCCACCAGCCCCTGCGCAGGCTGACGACCTGAGCGCAGAGCCCGACCACCATCACGGCTCCACCCACGAACCAAGCCGCGGTCTGCATATTGCGCACGACCAGAACCCCAGTCCGGGGATCCACGAAGAGTGAGTCCACTGGGACCACCCAGAAGATCACCAGCCCCGACAAGACCAGCGTGGCAGCGGTCGCCGCCTGCGCCACGGCCCTCGGGGTCTGGCGCCGGGCGGCCGCAAACGCGAAGGGCAGGGACAGCACCAGCGCCCCTGCCAGGCCCACCGCAACCTGGTCGGGATGGTGCCAGCTCAGCGCCCAACTGACGAACAAGGCTGTCGTGCCGATCGCCGCCGTGATGACCAGATCGAACCAGCCACGGCGAGAAGCGGCGACCACCGCCCCGACCCCCAACAGCACCAGGTAGCCAAAGAGCGGTACCGGTTCATTGCGTCCGGTCGACAGCAGGACCGGCGTCAGCAGCCCGCCCACCAGGCCCAGGTGGGCCATGAAGCGATCCCGCCAGCGAACCGCGGACAACAGCGCGACCGCCGTCACCGCGACCATCAGGCTGACCGTCGGGATCCTGGGCACGAAGTGGTAGAGCCCATGGGCGGCCCACAGGACCCCGTAGATCACCCCCAGGCCCGCGCCAGCCAGAGCACTGCTCACCAGGCGGTGCCCCCGGAAGCGCAGGACGGTGCCGCCCAGCCAGGCTCCAGTCCCCGCGACCAGGCCCAGGCAGACGCGCGCTGCGGGCCCCAACCAACCGCGGTCCACCGCGACGGCCAAGGCCAGCAGTGACGCCAGGATCACAAACAAGCCACCGACGCCGCTGGCCACCCAGACCGCCAGGCGCTCGGGCGAGAGCGACCTGCGCGGTGGGCGCTTGGGCGCTGCGGGCTTGGGCGCAGCGGGCTTGGGCGCAGCGGGCTTCGGCGCAGCAGGCTTCGGCGCAGCGGGTTTCGGCGCAGCAGGCTTGGGCGCAGCAGGCTTCGGCGC
>JAADHA010000123.1 GCA_013152105.1 Oligoflexia bacterium
GTGAGGGGTGGATGGGAGCGTGCCCGACACTTCTCCCAGCTCCTGGTATCAAAATGGGGGGTAGAGATCCCGCGTCCATCATGGCAACCTTCAAACAGGCATCGATGGGCAGTCGATGCGTGAACTCTTCAGTCCTTTTCACAGGGGGAAACCGTGGCGGCAATCGTCCGACTTCACGACACGACTTCAGTCAACGGAAACGACAAGCAGCCTCGCGAGTACGCAATCGACGTGGGCGCCTGTCTCTCTGCGTGTGCCCATGACGGACTGCCGCCTGTCGCAATGATCGCTCGAGTGACCGGGCTGCTGTTCCTGTTCCTGCTCTCGTGCCCGTCCCTGGTGCACGCCGCGACGCCGGGACCGCTGAGCGGGGGCGCCGCCGAGCTTGCGCTCGTGGCGGGTGGAGCGGGCGGAGGGGTCTCCGGCTTCTTGCTGCAGGAGTGGCCGCTGCGGCTACACCTGCGTGGCGAATTGGGTGCCTACGGTGTGGCCACCCACGGGGGGCCAGGCCTGGCCTTGCTGGGTGGTGGTGAGATCGGCTTTCCAGTCCGCTTGCCGCACGCGTGGACAGTGGGTCCCGACGTCGGTGCTGATGTCATCGGAATCGTGGCTTCCCAGGTCGATCGCTGCGACCCGATCAGTGGCTGTGTCTCGCCGCGCATCCAGCCCTACGGCGGCCTGGGCACGGTCTGGCGGGCCGAGGCGGGCGGAAGTCTCGATGCCCTGGTCGCCGTCACCTACACCTGCGTGGCTGACACCTGCTTTATGGCACCAAGGCTACGCCTGGTCGGGACCACCCGTGGCGCGTGGCTGCTGGGTGCCGAGGTGTTGGGAGACCCACTCGGCACGCTGTCCGCACGCGTCATGTTCGGCCGGCGGTTCACGCCGCCGCACCACCGCGATCAGTAGCAGGTGCCGCTGCTGCCGGTGCAGGTGAAGGTGGCGTCGTTGCCGTAGTTGTAGGTGGCGCCACCGTAGACGTAGACATCGGTGCCGTCGTTGTCGGCGGTGACGCTGCCGTCGCCCATGTCGCAGTCGACCGCTTCGAAGGTGCCAGCGGCGCCAACGCTCACCCCGTCCGCATAGCCGGCGGTGTTGCCCCAGATGCCCCAGGTGTCGTCGGAGCTGGATCCCTGGCAGACGAATGTGCCGGCGCCCACAGACACCGCACCCCAACCGTTGCCACCCGATCCGCCGGAGATCTCGGTGTTCACAGCGGAGACGGTCGTGTCGACCTGGTCCTGGTAGATCTGGCCCACCTCGTTGGACCAGTTGCCCGCTACCCGGCAGTCGGTGAGGGTCTTGTCCGCCCCGCGGAAGTAGACACCGCCGATGCCCCGGCTGGTCCAGTTGTCGAGCACCGAGACCCGTTCCCAGGTGGAGGTGGTCGCGAAGTCCGTGGCGGCGCCACCGTAGTTCGTCGCGTGGTTGTCGCTGATCTCGACGTCGGTGAGGTCAACCGATTCGCAGGATGCCTCAGTGGTGGCGTTGGCGAACAGGGCACCGCCCTGGTTCCCGGCGTCGTTGCCGCTGAGCACCGTGTCGGTGATCGAGACCGACGAGCCCTTTGTCGCCGCGCAGAACAGGCCGCCGCCGTACTGGCCGCAGACGTTGCCCGACAGGGTGGCCCCGTCGATCACCAGCGCGGCCCCGTCCACCGCGATCCCGCCGCCGACGTAGGCCGTGTTGTCGGTGACGCCCGCCAGCGACCAGGTGGAGGGGGTCGCGTCCAGGAAGGCGCCACCGCCGTAGGAGCCGGCCACGTTGCCCGACAGGCTCGCCGACTCGGCGGTCAGGGAGCCCACGCCGGCCGCGGCCAGCCCGCCGCCAGAGGAGCCAGCCTGGTTGTCGGCCAGGGTCACGCCACTGAGTGAGACCGAGGCCGGGCCGTCCAGGGCGATGCCGCCGCCGTTGACGCCCGCCGAGCAGGACGTGATCTCGAGGTTGTCGAGGGCGAGGGAGCCCGCGCCGTCGGCATACAGGCAGCCGCCATCTCCGCTGGTGACGCCGCGTTGGAAGTCGAGGTCGTGCACCGAGGCCGAGGTGCCCGCCGCCAGCCGCAGGGGCCGAGCGACCAGGCCCCCGTCGAGGACGGCGGCGCCCATGCCCTGCACCTCTACCGCGTCGCCGGTGAGATCCAGGGCCACGTACCAGGTACCCTCGCACACCCGCAGCAGGCCGCTGTCGGCGCTCGACCAGCTCGCCGGGGCGCCATCCGTGCCGGCGCCGAAGGTGGCGGTGAGGTCGGTCATCGTGCCGTCCTCGCCCAGCCAGGTCGCGACACCAGCGTCGCTCGTCCAGCCGGCATCGCAGTCGTTCTGGAGCCCGTCGCAGAGCTCTGGCGCCCCGGGGTAGACGGTGGCGTCGCCATCGTCGCAGTCGTCCCCCTTGGCGACGACGCCGGAGGATTGCTCGCAGACGGCCACGGTGGCGTCCGGGTCGCCGTGCCCGTCGCCGTCCGCGTCGGTGTACCAGGTGGTCGCGTCAACGGCGTTCTCGTCTACGTCGCCGTTGCAGTTGTCGTCCACCCCGTTGCAGATCTCCTCGGCGTCGGGATGCACCGTACCGTCGGTGTCGTCGCAGTCGGCGGCGTTGCCGACGTAGCCGGTGGGCGCCTCGCATTCGTCGACCGTGTTGCCCGGGTCACCGTAGCCGTCGGCGTCCAGGTCGGCGTAGAAGGTGACGGGCTCGACGCAGCCGCAGCCGGTGTCGACGCTGGTGTCAAGGCCGGTGCTGGCCGTCGCAGTGTCCGTGCCTGGCTTGCCGCCACCACAGGCGGCGAGGAGGACGGCGAGGCTGGCGAGCGGGACACGGGACAGGCGCATGGATACTTCCGGGTTGTGGTGTGGGGCGCCACCGTAGCGCCTGCCCCCATCCCCCGAACCCCCCCGCAATCCCACACGGCAGACCGGGGGCGCGGGCGTTCCCCCACCGTCGCGGTACCCTCAAGCCATGTTCACCTGGCTGCTGGCACTCGCTTCACTGGTGGCGGCCGTCGGGCCTGCCATCGGCGCGGACCGGGCGACCCTGACGGTCGGCGAGGCCGAAGGTCTGCAGGTCGGCGCGACGATCACGGTGGCCCAGGATCGTGCGGGCTTCATGTGGGCCGGCACCCAGTCTGGGGTCGCTCGCTTCGACGGCGAGCGCTTCGTGCCCATCGGCACGGAGTTGTTTTCCGGCTGGGTCTGGGACCTGGCACCAGCCCCCGACGGCAGCGTCTACGTCAGCGGCAAGGGCGGCCCCTACCGGATCACAGCAGAGCACATGGCACGAGTGCCGAACCCCGGTGCCAGCGAGGTCTCGGACATTTGCGTGGACGACAGGGGCGTGGCCTACGCGGTCGACGGCCAGCGACTGTTCGCGGGAGGACCGGACCGGTGGGTGCCGGTGCCGATCCCCGAAGACCTCGCACCAGACCGAGTGCGCTGCGAGCAAGGACCGACCTTCCTGATCGGAGCCAGTGGCGTCTGGCAAGGTCCAGCGGGCTCACCGACCAGCGAAGACGACTGGATCTGGCTGGCGAGCCCTTCGAGTGAAGCGGTCGACGCCGTCGCTGCTGGCGATGGCAGCACCTGGGTGCTCCCCAGTCGAGGTCCGCTGCTACACATCCAGGATGGACAGGTCTCCGAGATCCCCCTGGTCGATGGCCGCCACAGCGATCTCCAGATCCGCGAGGGCACGCTGTGGGTGTCCTCGGTCTATGCCCTGACCGCCATCCACGCCGACGGTCGGATCGAGGTCATGGACCGAGACGATGGCTACCACAGCCACGGGGTGATGGCCCTGGACCGGGAGTCGGGTCTGTGGATGGCAACCAAGAACGGCCTGGTCCTGTACCCCGAAGAGGCCGCCCACTACGACCGGGACGACGGCCTAGCAGACGAGTTGGTCCGCCGGGTGAGCAGCGATGGCACCCGCGTGTGGGCTTCGGCCTGGGGCGGCTTCAGCAGCGTGATGCTCGCGCCGACCGGGGCTCAGGCGGCGACGGCCTACAAGCCCATCGTGCGATCGTCGGTGTGTGTGCGAGACGGTGAGATGTGGGCCATGGGCCAGGACTATCGCCCGGACGACCTCACGTGGGCCAGCAGCCTGCTGGTACACGCTCGGGACGGACAGGTGCAAGTGTCCCCCGGTCTGCCCGGTGTCATCGGCTACGCCTGCGCCCTCGACGCGCAGGGCCAGCCCTGGACCGCGTCAGACACACACCTGGTGCGCATCGACGGCGACCACTTGACGCAAACAGTCCCCTTGCCGCAGCCCGGCGGCGAGCTGCACAACAGCGGGTCCATTGGAGACGCTGGCGATCTGTGGTGGTTGGGCGGACCTCGGGCCTGCCTGTGGGTTGAACAGACATGGCGCTGCACACAGATCGAGGGCGCGGACGAGCTGACGGATGTGTTGGATCGCCCCGACGGCAGCGTCTGGTTTGCTTCGCGAGCGCGTGGCGTGGTCGCCCTGAGATGGACAGAGAATGGCAAGGCCAGGCTGCGCGATCTCGGCGTGCCGGTGTCATCAGGCGCCAACCGGGCCCTGCGCCTGGCGGCGTCCCCTCGCGGCGGCGTGTGGGTGGTCGGTGTGGGTTTCACTGTGAGGGCCGACTACCTGGCACAGCCAGCCAGCCCGGCGAGGATCGGCGGCGAAACCCAAGGCCCAGGGTGGCGGATCCTGGAGCGGCTGGACTTCAGGAACGGCCTGGACCACAGCACCAATGCCGAGGTCCTGGAGCTGGATGATGGCACGCTGTGGGTCGCCACCTATGCCGGCCTGATGTACCTGCCGGCCAGCGCTCGCGACCAGCCACCTGATCTGCCACGCCTGGCGCTGACCGGGTTGAGCAGCGACGGAGTCGACATCAGCGATGGCCCCATCGCTCTGCCATGGCGCGGCAACCATGTGACCGTGGGCCTGGCGGCGCTCACCTACCGCGACCGACGAGACCTGCGCTATCGGGTGCGTCTCCACCCCCAGGACCCCTGGCTGATCCAAGCACAGCCGACGATTCAACTGGCTGATCTGGCACCCGATTCCTACCGCTTGGAAGCCCAGACCAGCCTGGACGGCGAGCATTGGTCGCCGCCACTGGTGCGCACCTTCTCGGTCGACCCACCCCCCTGGAACACCGTGTGGGCCTGGCTCGGCTACTTGGGTCTGGGCGGCGCCCTCGTCTACGCGGCGCACCGTACCCGCCTGCGACGGGAGCTGGCGCTGGAGCGTGAGCGACAGCGCATCGCCTTGGACCTCCATGACGAGCTTGGCAGCGGCCTGGGCAGCATCGGTCTGGGGGCTGGCTTGCTGACCAGCCCGGCGCTTCCGCAGATCGAGCGGGCCGAGCTGGCGAACCGGCTGGCCTCGCAAGCCCGCGAGATGGGCAGCGCGCTCACCGAGATCGTCTGGTCTCTGCGAACCGGTCCCGTCTCGCCGAGCGCCCTGCTCGACCAGTTGGAGCTTCGGGGACAGGCCCTGCTGGTGGGAAGTTCGACCTCGCTCCATGTCGAGCCCACCGACGCGCCGGGCGCGACGCGAATGTCCCCGGCGATGGCCCGCTCGGCCCTGCTCATCGGCCTGGAAGCGTTGCACAACGCAGCGCGACACGCTCAAGCCAGCCAGCTTCAGGTCCGCCTGCACACCGGCCCCCGGCGATGGACTCTCGAGGTCGAGGACGACGGTCGCGGCCTCGCCCAGAAGAGCGCGAATCCTGGGGGAGGAAACGGCCTGGCCAGCATGCGGCAGCGGGCTAGTCGCATGGGCGCCAGCCTGGAGTGGAAGTCCACCGGCAGTGGTACCCTGGTGCGCCTCAGCTTCGACCCCACTGCCCAGGCGGAACCCTGATGGCTGCCATCGCCTTGGTCGAAGACGACCCGCGCTACCTGGCGATGGTCGCGGACACCCTGCGCCTGTTGGGTCGACACCAGGTCGTCGCCCGCTTCCACGACGGCGCTGATGCCTTGCACGAAGCACAGCGCCTGACATCAAGCAAGCACCCGCCGCCGTGGTCCCTGTTGATCACTGATCTCCAGATGCCCAGGGTCGACGGCCTGGCATGCACACAGGGCATGAAGGCCCGCTTTCCGGACATCCCCGTCCTGGTGCTGACGGCCTTTGAAGATCCGGCCCGGATCTGCCAGGCCATCGCCTGCGGGGCCGACGGCTATATCCTCAAGGATGCAAGCCCAGATCAACTGCTCGAACACGTGACCGTTGCGCTGGCCGGAGGTTCACCGCTTACGCCTGCCGTGGCCCGCCACATCTTGAAGCAGATGCGCACCCAGCTCTCCAACCCGGCACAGGCCGGCTCGGATCCCTCGGCTGAACTCTCACGCCCTCGCCTGACCGGTCGGGAGCGTGACGTGCTGCGCTGTCTGGTCATGGGCCAGGCATACAAAGAAGTCGCGGGCAGCCTGGGGATCAGCATCGACACGGTGCGCACCCACATCCGTGGCCTCTACCGAAAGCTACGTGTGCAGAATGTCGGGGCGGCGGTGGCCAAGGGGATCCGCGACGGGCTGGTCTGATTCGCACGGGTCTGATTCGCACAGCGCTCCTCACATGATCATGTGATGGTCGTCACCGCGTTGGGGGCTACCGTAATGCCACAGGCAGGCAGGCAGGCACGCAGGCCAGGTCTGTGCTGTTTCCTCAGGCTTCGACACGTCGCTCCCCGGATCGCCTCATGTCGCTCACCCAGTCCCATGATCACGCGAGCCCGACCCCGACACCTCAGCAGGATGCGCCAAGCACACAGTCCACGCGGTCGGTCGGCGGGGGCCGAGGCAATCAGGCTCGTGCGGATGGTCTGGGCCTGAACCAGGGTCGCCCGGCACAGGCCGAGACCATGTCCAACAGCGTCGAAATGAGTAGCAGCGGTGGTTCGTTCGGCGAGGGCGAGGACACGGCCGGCAACGAGGGTGAC
>JAADHA010000404.1 GCA_013152105.1 Oligoflexia bacterium
GGCAGCGTGCTGGGCTCGGCGCTGACTGGGATGTGGGGCCTGCCCTTGCTGGGGATCCGGGGCACGGTCACCGCGGTCGCCATCCTCGCCATCCTCGCCGCGAGCCCCCTGGCCCCAAGCTGGCGCGCGCGTCTGGCCCCGATCGGCCTGCTGGCCCTGCTGCTGGCGCTGTCGCCTCGCTGGGACCCAGCCCTCTACAGCGTCGGTCTGTACTTGCGGGTCGCCGACTTCGCGGACCTCTCCCCGCGTGCAGTCGAGCGTTTCGCCCACCAGGGCTTCCGCTTGCTCTCCTACGCCGACGGCCGCTCGGCCACCGTGGCGGTTGGCGAGAGCCTGACGACCGGCAACCGCTGGCTGGCCATCAACGGCAAGGTCGACGCCAGCACAGGCGATGACATGCCCACCCAGGTGCTCTCCGGCCAGATCCCGGTGGCCACCTACCTGGCCGCTCACCAGCAGCCGCCGCGCGTGCTGGTGGTCGGCCTGGCCAGCGGAATCACCGCCCACGCCGCCCTGGAGGCCGGCGCCACCCACGTCACCGTCGTCGAGCTGGAGCCCGAGGTCGTGCGAGCCGCCGCCGCCTTCGCCCCGTACAACGGCGACCTGCTCTCCGACCCGCGGGCCACGGTGCTGACCGCCGACGCGCGCTCCTGGCTGCGACGCCTGCCGCCCCAGCGCGCCACCTTCGACGTGATCATCAGCGAACCCAGCAACCCCTGGATCACCGGGGTGAGCAACCTCTTCACGCTGGAGTACTGGGAGCTGGCTCGGGCCCACCTGGCCCAAGACGGCGTGTTCTGTCAGTGGGTACAGCTCTACGCCCTGCCACCGGCCGCGCTGCGAGGACTGGTCCGCACCTTCACCCAGGTCTTCCCCGACGCGCGCCTCTACGAGACCATCCCCGGCGCGGACGCCCTGCTGATCACCGGCCAGCCACCCACCGGCCTCGCCATTCAGCCCACCCTCGACCCGGCTGGCCTGCGCCGCCTGGCGCGGACCGGGCGCATCAACAGCGATGACCGGCCCTGGATCGAGCTTGAAGCGCCACGCTGGCTTCATCGGGCGACCGGGGCGACCAACGCGGAGTTGATCCAAGGCGCGACTGGTAGGATGGACGAAACACGCCCACCGTGAGCCCCCGTGGCTGAGTTCTCCCTGGGTCCCTTCGTCGTCGAGCACCCCCTGGGACGAGGGGGCATGGGAGCGGTGTGGAGGGCACACCACGCCCACACCGGTCTGCCGGTCGCGGTCAAGGTGATGACCCCCGAGAAGCTGCGCAAACCGGCCTTTGTACACGCTTTTTCTGACGAGCTACGGGCCATCGCGACCTTGGACCATCCCAACATCGTCCGGGTCTTCGACGTGTCCGTGGTGGACGATGCCGTCGAGCGGAGCAGCGCCGGCAGGATGGTCTGCGGCAGCCCGTACCTGGTGATGGAGCTGGCCGATGGGGGCAGCCTGCGCGCCGAGCCGCCACCGCGAAGCTGGGACAGCGTGCGCCAGGTCCTGCTCACGCTGCTCAGCGCCCTGGCCCATGCCCACGCGCGGGGCGTAATCCATCGAGACCTCAAGCCCGGGAATGTGCTGTGGGCTCCCTCCCTGCAGCCTGGCGGCCCGCGGCGGCCCCTGCTCACGGACTTTGGCATCGCCCAGCTCGCCCAGGGCCTCAGTCCCAGCGTGGCTGGTCACTCCTCACCGACCTGGGGCACGCCCGCCTACATGGCGCCTGAGCGCTTCACCCGCGAGTGGCGCGACCTGGGACCGTGGACCGACCTCTACTCGCTGGGCTGCCTTGGCTACACCTTGCTCCGCGGCCGCCCACCCTATGTCGGCAAGCCTCTGACCCAGGTCATCCAGGCCCACCTCTACGGTCCCATCCCGACCCTGCATGCCCGCTGCCCGGTGCCCCCTGACCTGGATCTCTGGCTGCGACGCACGCTGGCCAAGGCCCCCATCGATCGCTTCCAGACCGCCGCTGACGCTGCCCACGCGCTGCGCAAGCTCGGTGAGGCCACGGTGGGACAAGCCGCAAAAGAGAACACCAGCGGCAGCACCCCACCCGATCTTCACCCACGGGCCAGGGGTTCATCCATCGCCCCGCTTCCCTCCTCTCCTGGCGCCTCGAGTACAGCGGAAGATCCGCCTCCGCCTGGCGACGTGACCGTCCAGTCCGCCGAGGCGACGTGGACGGACGAACACTTCACCGGTCCGTCCGCACCTCCCTCACCGACCGTCCGAGACGATGGCCAGACCAGGCGCCGACAGCCGCGTGACCGACAGGCTCCACCGCCGCTGCCCTCCGACTGGCGAGACCTGCTGCCCCCGTCGCGCCAGGACGATCTTCCGGGCGGCGGCCTGCGCCTGTTCGGACTGCGAACGGTGGCCATGGTCGACCGCCTGGCTGAGCGCGACGCCCTGTGGGCCACCCTCAAGCAGGTCTGCGAACGCGGCCGCCCCGCGGGTGTGCTGCTTCGCGGAGCGGTGGGCACCGGCAAGACCCGCCTGGCCCACTGGTTGGGCGAACAGGCCGCGGTCGCCGGTGCGGCCACATTCCTCCGAGCCGACCACGGCGTCGGCGAAGGAGTCCCGGCGCTGGCCCGCATGATCGCCACCTACCTGCGCGTCGGAGGACTCGGTCCCCGAGCCCTTCGCAGTCGAGTGCTGGCTTGGCTCGAGGATCAGTACGCGAAAAGCGACGCGTTCGCCCGGGACCTGATCGCCGTGGCCTCGCTGGGGTGCGGACAGCGCATGGCGCGGGCAACTCGCCCCCGAGACCTGCACCATGCCGTGCGGCGATTCCTGAGCCTGTTGGCCAGTGAGCGTCCCGTCGTGCTCATGCTCGACGATGTGGCTTTGGGGCCGACCTCGCTCTCCCTCGCCCGCGAGCTGCTGGAACAGGGTCCCCGCGTGCCCGTCGTCCTGGTCATGACGGCCCGGGCCGAGGTGCTGAGGGCCCGTCCAAGCGCCGCCGCGACCCTGGTGAGCCTGGCCGACGAGGGCCGCCTCCGCGTCATCGACGTGGCTCCCCTCGCCGCCCCCCACCGCCTGGCGCTGGTCCAGAACACGCTGGGGGTCCAGGCCGAGCTCGGACGGGTGGTCGCGCGGCGCACCGCTGGGAACCCGCTCTTCACACTCACCCTGGTCCGGGACTGGGTCGCGCGCGGTCTCCTCACCGAGGGCCCGGACGGACTCATCTCCACGACTGGATCCACGCCACCGCTTCCCGTCGACCTGCACGCCCTCTGGTCCGCGCGCCTGACGCACCTGCTCAGCACCGGCCAGCCGACCGACCGACCGGCCCTGGAGTTGGCCGCCGCCCTGGGTGAAGCGGTGAACGACGACGAGTGGCACGCGGTCTGCACTGCCAGCCGGGTCTTGTTGCCCGACGACCTGCGAACGCGACTCATCGCTGAACGCCTGGCGACGCCCGGCCCCATGGGCTGGCGCTTCGTTCACGACACCGTCCGCAACAGCCTGCTGAACACCGCCCGGGAGGAAGGCCGCATAGAGGCCGCGCACGCAGCCTGCGCGGCGATGCTGGCGCAGCGCGAAGGGGCCGGCGACAACCCCTTGGCGGGGGTCCGCGTGGGACGCCACCTGGCGGCGAGCGGGCGCGCGGACCAGGCACTTCCGATGCTGATGGACGGCGCGATATCGCTGCTGTCCGGCGGTGCCCCGACCACCGCCTTGCTGGTCACGACCGAGGTCGAGCACCTGGTCCACCAACTCACGCCCGATGATGCGGCCCTTCCCAGGGCCCAGGCCCTGGCCCTTCGGGCGGACATCCTGTTGGAGCAGGGCCACCAAGCGCACGCGAAGCACTTTGCCTACCAG
>JAADHA010000637.1 GCA_013152105.1 Oligoflexia bacterium
CGCCCAGCCAGCAGCTCCCCCACTGCTCGGCCTGCCGCCGCTGACCTGGGCCGGGACCGTCCTGCCCGACGCGGTGATGGAGCCTCCGCGGGTCTACGGCGGACCGGCGACACCCCAGCCCGGATCAAAGCCACGCTCCTCACCCGCCAGTCGACACGCCGCCCGCAGCCGCGGACTGGACATCGGCGCGGTCCCCGGGACCGGCCCTCGCGGACGCGTGACTGTGGCGGATGTCGGCCGTTTCACCGCGCCCGCCACAGCGACGGCAGCGGCCGCGGCCGTGGCACCCGGATCGCCCGCTCCGCGGCAGGTCAAGAACAGCCAGATGCGAAAGACCATCGCTCGTCGGCTCAGCCAGGCCTACCTCGACGCGCCGTCCTTCTTCTTGACTGCGCGTTTCGACTGCGACCGACTGGTCGACTTCCGCGCACAGCTCAAGCAGTCCGGCCTGCGCGTCTCCTTCAACGACATCCTGGTCAAGGCCGTGGCCATGGCCCTGCGCGAAGTGCCCGAGGTCAACGCCTCTTGGGGCGACCAGGCCATCACGCGGCACGGCGGTGTCCACGTCGGCATCGCCGTCGCCATCCCCGACGGGCTGGTCACGCCGGTCATCCGCGACGCCGACCGCAAGGGGCTCGAAGAGATCGCAAGGCAGACCCGAGACCTGGCCCAGCGGGCCCGCGATCGCAAGCTTCAGCCCGACGAATACCAAGGCTCCACCTTCACCATCTCGAACCTGGGGATGATGGAGATCGAACAGTTCACCGCCATCATCAACCCGCCCGAGTCCGCGATCCTGGCTGTGGGAAGCCTCCAGCAAGAACCCGTCGTCCGAGACGGAAAGCTGGTCGCCGCGTGGCAGCTTCGCGTCACGATGACCTGCGACCACCGCGTCATCGACGGCGCGCTGGGTGCGCGCTTCCTCCAAGCGGTGCGACGGACCATTGAACACCCGGCGGTCCTGGCCCGGTGAACCGCATCACCAGGTCGGCAGCGGCTCACCGTGTGCGAAGGCGACGACGCTGTCGTACAGATCGCTTGACTTCAGTTCCAGGTCATCGACCGTGTATTGCAGCGACCGGTGGTGACTGACCAGGGCGAAGGACACCGTGCCGGGCTGCACGGTCTCGACCAGGACCGAGCCCTCGATCAGCTCGATCAAGGAGCTGCCTGCTGTCTTCTGGAAGCGCACCGCCACGCTGAGAGGGCCGTCCTGGTCTTCTTCCCACACGCCCTCGCGCCAGTCGATGTCATACTCCACGGTGAGCAGATCCTGAACGATGTTGTGGATTCGAAAGCTGACTTGATAGTCCGGCTCGACCCCCTGTTCGGTCTCCTGGTAGGACGTGACCCGGCGCCGGTCCGTCACGACATCGGGGTCTTGAAGCGCCATCCACACCGCGCTCGCGTCGGCATGGATGTAGCCGCAGAGGTGGGCGTACAGCCACTCATCGCCCTGGCCGCCGACGATCTGGGCGGCTTCAGGCAGGCTGCCATCGCTCGAGGCCGGAGGCAGGCCCGCCGAGCAGTCCTCCAGCGGCTCCAGGCCCGCGGGAAAGGGGGTCAAGACGCTGCGCTGGCAGCCCGTGAGCAGGCCGGGAAGCAGAAGCAGGGGGAAGGCGAACGAGGCGGGCTCCACCGCTTGAGTCTATCCCATCCGCAGCGCGAGGTGATCCGAAAAATGCCCAGGATACCGCCCACTTAATGACAAACGCCAACGAGATCAGGGCGCCGCGTCCGGAGTCACGAGAGCAGGGCTGTCCGCGTCCAGGTCCACCACGCTCCAGCGACCATAGGTGCGGTCGTAGTGAAGCTCCAAGCGCAGCGTCTGGTCGATGTCCGCCACGTCGATCTGGTCCGTGACGACCTTGTCATTGCGCAGGGTTACCGCCAGATCGTGCGAGCCGGCCGTGGCTCGAAACAGGATCGTCCCGTCCCCCGCCAGGCTGCGCACCGGGCGGCCGTCCAGCGACATCCGCGCGCCCTTGGGGGCCACCAGGACGACAGGCCGGCCACGGTCCGGTCGAGAAAAGAGGCCCCACGCTGCGAGGCCGCCGCCCAGCAGCACGACAGCGACCACCAAGCCGATCAGGACGCCCCGGCGCTGGAGCCGACGAGGAGCGGTCGGGTCTCTGGACACCAGCTTGATGGGCTCGACCGGCATGGAAGGCTCCTGCAAGCGCAGCCTATCAGCGCCCCGGCCGAGGGGGCGGTGCACCGACGCCACAGCGTTCATTTTGCCACTGCCCGATGAAGGCATTGATCCGTGGACCCGGCGTCCAGCTCGCGCTGATGCCGGCCCCGCCCGCGCCAGATCCTGGCCCATCCACCGCGCAGGCCCGCTCCGGGCGGACCCGAAGCCAGGCGTCCAGCACGACCCGCGTGGCTCGGTCGAGGGCCTGGTAGCAGGGCGAGGGCGAGGCCAGGCCCTGGCAGACCCCCTCATCCAGGACCGTCCCCTTCGCCAGGGCGGTGCGGAAGCGGATCAGCCAGAATTGAAGCGGGGCGTCGGGCAAGCGGCGGACCTTCACGAAGCGCGCCAGGCGCAGCTCTGCCGTCGACGGCGTCTCGTCCAGGGATGCCTCGGCCTCGTCCTGGATCAGGTGCCAGGCGCACCGGCGAGAGAAGCGTGTGTCGACGCAGGCCGTCAGCGCGCCATCGAGGTCGCCGGCCCGTCGCCGGCGCTCGGCGAGTTGGAACATGCACTCGTCCCGCCACAGGGCCAGCTCGGGCGGTCCCTGGGCCAGATCATGGCACTCGTCGGGGTCCAGTCGATCCCAGGCTTCCTCGACCGCGACGCCGCAGTCCCCGCGCGAAGTCGGCTGGCGGATCCGCCGGCAGAGGTCCCGGGCCTGCTCGTAGCTGGACGCCTGGCTGAGGGCGGCGATGTAGAGGTGGGCGTCCCCATCGGGCGCCACACTGCAGCCAGCGCCGAGTGTCGCCAGCAGCAGCAGCAGCAGCAGCAGCAGCAGCGACAGCCGCACCACCGCTCAGTCTCGCCGAGAGCTGGGTGGGACCGGCGGCGATAGCGAGAAGATCTCGCCAATGCTGGCGTAGTCCTGGCCCCCCAGGCGCGAGACCGGATCGACCCGCGCGGGATCGACCATGACGCCGCCGTCCTTGCCCGAAGGGGCGTCCGCCAGCACCGCGTCGGCGATGTGAAAGAGCAGCACCTCGCCCACGAACAGGTGGGTCTTGCCCAGGTCATGGCTGTGGATCAGGCGGCACTCCAGGGTGACCGGGGCGTCGGCCGGATAGCAAACCGCCACGCACTCGGCCTGGGCACAGGGCACGCCCACCGCGTCGAACTCGCTGACATCCGCGGCGAAACGCCCGCTGCTCTGCACCATCGCGGGGGCCTGAGAGCGCGTGACAATCGACACCGTAAAGTCGCCGGTGGCCAGGATGTTCCGGGCGGTATCCTTGAGGAGCCAGTTCCCCGCGGCGTCACGGCCAGCGCGCGCCACCGAGATGGCGATCGCCGGGGGCGAAGAGGACACCCCCATGAAGTACGAGAAGGGCGCGAGGTTGTCGACCCCCGAGGGCGAGCGCGTGCCCGTCCAGGCGATCGGCCGCGGTGTGATGGCCGAGGTCATCAGGCGATAGATCTGACGCGCTCTGAGTGCGTCTGGGAACAAGCGCATGCGGGGGCCTCCGGGTCGACTTGACGGTGACTATCGCAAGTTGTGGGAGAGGTGGGCGAGCCCGGAAGGTGGGCGCGCGGCGAGCCGGCGGATACGCCACCTGCATGTTCAGCCTCTGCCTGTGCCTGCTCTCGCTTGCTTGCGCCTTGGGCGATCCCGGTCCGGCGACACCAGCCAGCCCCTCTGC
>JAADHA010000643.1 GCA_013152105.1 Oligoflexia bacterium
CACCTGACCAGCCTGCCATCCCATGCTGCTCTCTCCCGAGCACCATCGCCGCCCACCTCCAAACCCGCTTCACGGCAAGGCGGGCTTCAGCCTTGTCGAGCTGATGATCACCGTCGCCATCATCGGCGTCCTGGCCACGATCGCCATCCCGAACATGATGGCACTCAAGTACGCCGCGGAGCGGGCTGAGATCCCGACCAATATCTATGGCATCAAGACGGTCGAGCTGGCCTATGACGCCGCCTATGACCAGTTCATCGTGTCCGAACAGCAACCCGGCACGGTATCCCGGGCATCGCAGACCTGGCCCGCGGGCACCAACTTCGACACCCTGGGTTGGCAACCCGATGGCCGGGTACGCGGGGCCTACAAGATCACGTCCATCAACTCGACCGACTTCACCATCACCGGTGTCTGCGATGTCGATGGTGACGGCGTTCGCGCCCAGTTCACGGCGACCAAGCTCATTGGCATCCAGATGAACACCGGCAACGATGTCTACTGAACCTTCGCTGCCTGGGTGTCACTGAAACGGGCTCGCTTCTTCATCAGGCACAGCAGCCGTTCCCCTCGTTCTTGCAAGTGGCTCTCTCGGCTGGTGAACGCCCACTGGGGCCCATATACTCCCTGCCATGAACGACCTGCCTGCACGCATCTGGCCGCCCCTTGCCCTGTGGCCGCTACTGGCCCTGATTGTCCCAGCCTGCGGCGATCCTGCCGACCGCTACGCACCGCCTCCTCTGGCCCAGAGCGCGTCCAGCGACCTGGAGCTTGCGGCCGCCTCGCCCGAAGGGGGCGGCGAAGCCCAGGGCTGTCGGGCCACCGAGATCTCCCTGACGGCCACTCCCATCGCCAAGGGTAGCGCGGTCTCGCTGAGCGGCAGCGTGAGCTCTGACGCCTTTGGTGGGCCCGTCCTCATCGAGCTTGTGGCCCTGCACAGTGACAGCGAGAAGCCAGTCGTTCTCTACCACTTCGAGTGCCATGGTCCGGGTCCCTTCACCCTCGACGCGCCACCGGGTCTTGGGCAGGTCCACCTGGTCGCCTTCCAGGATCTCGAGGGCAACGGCCCGACGGCCACCGACGCGGCCGGCATCGCTGGGCCACTGATCATTGGCACGGCCGCCATCGCGGACATCACGCTGGCCATCGCCCCCGACAGCGACCTGGGCAAGTTCGCGCTGCCCTATGCCGAGCTGGGCAAGCCCGCGGAACCGCCACCACCCCAGGGGCAGGCAGACCCGCCGCCACCACCACCACCACCCGATCTGGACAGCGAAGGGCCCCCGGCAGGCCAGGCGGATCCGTGATCCGATCACGCCGCGGCCACAGGTGGACCCTGCGGATGCTGGCCGTGCTGCTGGGCTTCACGGTGCTGGGCCTGGTCGAGTTGGGCCTGCGGGCCAGCGGACGATGGGCCGATCCGCCCGTTCCCGCCCAAGTCCGCGGCTGGTCCAACGGCGCGCGCCTGGTCCAGGGCCAGGACCGCCCCAGCCTGGAGCCGACGAGCATCGACGGCCAGCCCGGCTGGCGAACCAGCCGCGATCTGGTGCAGCAGCGCTTCATGCACGACCTGTCCTGGACCACGCAGCCAGAGCCGGGCCGCTTGCGGGTCTTCACCTTCGGCGGCAGCACCACCTACGGCGTACCCATCGAGGCCCACCCCGAAGACACCTTCCCAGGGCGCATGGTGGTATGGCTGGCGCGCTCGGGCACCCAGGCCGAGGTCATCAACCTGGGCGGCGCCAGCTTCGGATCGGACCAGGTGCTCTTCTTGGCGACCGCCGTGGCGGACCAGCACCCCGACGCGATGGTGGTCTACTCGGGCAATAACGAGTTCTTCCAGTACGATCTGGCCCTTTACCGGCGCAACCAGGCCTACCCCATCGGCCGGGCCGTGTTTCAAAACCTGTACCTGTTTCGAGCCCTCGACGCCTTGCTCGGACCCGACCCCGCCGTCCTCAGCCTGGACCAGGCGGTGGATCGTCAGCGTCAGGTCGTCGCCCGAATCATGGCGCTCACCCTCAGCAAGCCAAACGCGCTCCCCACCGCCGATCCCGACGGCCGCTGGCATCGACACGACCCCCACCACGCCGCGGTCGTGGCGCGCTTTGGCCAGAATCTGCGCGATCTGGCCGAGGTCGCAAGCAGCGCGGGCAGTCGCCTGCTGATCGTCGACGTCCCCGCCAACCTCCAGCAGACGCCCTGGCTCTCCCTGCACAATCCAGCCGCCTCGGCCTGGACTCGCAAGCGGGTAGAGGGGCTCTTGGAGAAGAGCGCCGCCGACCGCGGCTCACGCGACCTCCCTGCCGCTGAACAGGCCGCACGTGAAGCGGTGCGGGCGGACCCGGTCTTCGCCGAGAGCTGGCACGCCCTGGGGCTTGCCTTGCAGGATCAGGGAGAAGTGGACAAGGCCGAGCTGGCCCTCAGCAACGCGCTGGAGCTCGACATGGACCCCGGCCGTCCCGTCGCGGCCTTGGGCCAGGCCGTGCGCGCGCTGACCAGCACCGGCCTTGCCGAGCGGGTCGACCTGAGCCCTCTGGTCCAGGCGCCCGATGCCGGTCCATTTGGCCAGCGCCTGTTCCATGACAGTTGCCACTTGACGCGGGCCGCCTACGACAAGGTCGGCCACCTTCTGGCTGACCAGCTTCGCCAGGGGTCCGACCCGACTGCCCGGTGATCCAGCCCTATTCGAAGAAGCGCTGGCCGTCTTCGGCCATCTTGCGTAGCAAGGGAGCCGGCTGAAAGCGGGCGCCGCAGGTGGTCGCCAACTGGTCCAGCTCGGCCACCAGGGCCGGCAAGCCGACCCGGTCCATGAAGGCCAGCGGACCACCGGTACACGGTGCGAAGCCGATCCCGAAGACCGCCCCGACCTCGGCGTCCCGGTTGCGCTGGATCACGCCCTGGTCGATGCGGCGAGCGACCTCGGCGCACTGGGCCAGCAGCAGGCGGCGCCCCAAGGACCGAGTCTGGCCCACGGGATCCGCTGTCGCAGTGCCCCCATTGACCGAGGGCAGGCCCACGGCGGCGACCACTTCCGGGAGGCCAGCCCACAGCCCTGTCCGACGGCCGTCGGAGTAGTCGTAGAAGCCCGCGCCGTGGGCCTTGCCCAGGCGGCCCTGGGCGACCATGGCGAGGACCAGGCGGGTGCCGGTGATGTCGACCGCGTCGCCGACGTAGCGCTGGGCTTCTTCCAGCACATGGCAGCCCAGGGACAGGGTCACTTCATCGAAGACCTGCAGCGGGCCGACCACCATGCCGGCCTGGCGGGCTCCCCACTCGACCAGGCGCGGGTCGTGGCCCTCGGCGACGAGCTGGGCCCCTTCGAGGAGGTAGGCCGAGAAGACGCGCGTGGTGTAGAAGCCGTAGCCATCATTGACGACGATGGGCGTCTTGTGCGTCTGGCGAGCGAAGGCCAAGGCGCGGGCCACGGTGCGGTCAGAGGTCGCCTGACCGCGCACGATCTCGACGAGGGGCATCTGCTCGACCGGAGAGAAGTAGTGCAGCCCGATGAAGCGGTCGGGGGCAATGCTGTGCTCGGCCAACTGCGAAATCGGCAGGGCCGAGGTGTTGCTGGCGAAGATGGCGTCGGGCGCGAGCAGAGGTTCGACCTGGGCGATGACGTGCTGCTTGATCTTCAGATCCTCGACCACGGCTTCGATCACCAGATCCGATCCCGCCACATGCTCCAGATCGAGGGTCGGGTGGATCCGGTCCAGTACGGCCTGACGCGCTTCGGCGGAGAGGAAGCGAAGTTGCTTGTTCGCCTGCTGGCGCGCACGGGCCATGGCGCTGTCCAGGGCTTGTTGGCGGATGTCGCGAATCACGACCGTG
>JAADHA010000191.1 GCA_013152105.1 Oligoflexia bacterium
TTCCGCTTTACGCTGACCACCTTCGACCCGAACACCAATCGTCGCGTCAAGATGACCGACCTGGACACCTTCAACCAACTCCACGACACCGAGATCGAGACCCTGGAGGTGGCCATCGGCCTGCTGGACTCCCTGCTCCAGCGCGACGCCATGGCGGATGTCAACGACGCCATCCAGAACGTCGCCCAAGAAGCGCAGGATCTCTCCGCGATGGCGCAGGACGCCGAGCCTGCCGCGCTCTTGGCCCGCCTCGACCAGCTTCAGAGGCTGATGGCCGAGCTCTCCAAGGCCACCGCTCGCCTCTCCGAGGGCCAGCTTCGCGAGTTCCTCAACAGTCGCCTGAAGTCGGCCGGTACGCTGATGGATGAGATCCGCAAGGCCATCGCCGAGGGGCGCATGGACGACGCCCGCGCCATGCTGGAGACCTTGTCCGAGCAGCTCCAGCAGCTCTCACAGGGGATCGAAGACCAAGTCCAGGCCGGCCAGAAGCAAGACGACCAGCTCGGCGAGAAGTTGAAGGAGACGATGGACGCCTTGGACAAGCTGGAGCAGGACCAGGACGCGCTGGCCGACAAGCTCAGTCAGGCTCGGCAGTCCGAGGACGGTGACTTCCAGCAGCAGGTCGACGCCTGGACCCGGATGGACGAGCTCGCCGAGATGGCCGTGAAACAGGCTCAGGACGCGGTGGACGCGTCGGGAGACGGGCGAGGTTGGCGGGTGGAGAACATCCGTCGGCTGGAGCGCGCGCGGCAGGTCGTCGGCGGCCTGCGTGACGCGGTGCGGGCCAGGGACATCCCTGGGGCGCGTGAGCGGGTCGAGAACGCCGACTTCGCGCGGCGCCAGGCTCGCGTGGCGGTCGAGCGCGAGGCGGGTCGCTCGCGTCTGGGCAGCGACGCCATTCCCGACGGCCTGCGCGTGGCGAGCGAGCAGGTGCATGCGCTCGAGAACACCTTGTCCGAGCTGGCCCAACTGCTCGAACAGGTTCAGCAACAGGAACGCCGGATCAGTCCAGAGCTGGCCCAGCAGGCGCGTGATCTGTCGCAGCAGCAGCAGACCCTGCGGCAACAGCAGCAAGGCCTGCAGCGCGACGTGCAGGGCATCGAGCGCCAGCTCCCGACCAGCCAGGGACAGGCAGGCAAGGCCATGGAGCGGGCCGGTCAGGCCATGGACCAGGCTGGCGATGCCCTCGACAAAGGTCAGCCCAATCCGGGAGAGGGCCATATGCGCGATGCCGCCGATCAGGTCGCGGCGGCCCGGGACGAGCTCCAACACCAGCAGCAGCAGATGCAGCAGATGCAGCAGATGCAGCAACGGATGCGCGGCAAGAGCGGCGGGCAGGGGCAGCGAAAGGACGGCGAGTCCCAGGTCAGTCGGCCCCGGATGGAGATCCCCGCTCCTGAAGCTTTCCGCACGCCCGAGCAGTACCGCAAGGCCCTGCTAGAGGGCATGGAAGCCCAGGTGCCCGAAGAGTACCAGGCGCTCAAGAAGCAGTACTATGAAGAGCTGGTCCGCCAGTGAAACTCGGACTCCTCGCTTGCTTGTGGGCCTTTCCCGCGCTCCTGGCCTCGGGCTCGGCGCTGGCGGCTAGCGCCCGAGACGGTCTGGCCTGCCTCGAACGCGTCGATCTCGCCTGCGCGGAAGATGCCCGGGATCAGGCCGTGGCCCGCGCCCCTCGCGACGCCGAGACCGAAGAACTCAACGCCCTCACGCTGTTCCACGAGGGGCGCTACGACCAGGCCGCGGCCATCGTGGTCGAGCTGAGAGAAAACGGGGGCCTGCCCGACAGCCTCAAAAAAGCGCCCATCGAGGCCACGGCTGCTGCCGCCGCTGGCTTCGTCGAGGCCGACGGGGACGGGGTTCGAGTCCGCTACGCACCGGGCGTCGACCTGGTCCTGCGCGACGAAGCGATCCACGCCCTGGAGGCGTCGCGGCGGGTCGTGGACGGTCTGCTGGGGGGCGGCCCCAGCCGCGACATCCTGCTTGACATCTTCCCGGACGGTCGTCGCTTTATCGCGGCCAGCGGCCTGTCTTCGGATGCCGTCCAGACGACCGGGGTCATCGCCCTCTCCAAGTGGAACCGCCTGCTGCTGACCAGCCCCCATGCCCTGGCTCGCGGCTACGCCTGGAAGGACACGATCGCCCACGAGTACATCCACCTGGTCGTGGCCTGGCGCACCCAGGACCACTGTCCGGTGTGGCTCCAGGAAGGTCTGGCCAAGTACCTGGAGGGGTACTGGCGAGGCGACCGAACCGGGACCCTGGGCGCCCATCAGCAGAGCCTGTTGGCCCACGCGCTGCGGGACGACAGCTTCGTTCCCTTCAAGAAATTCCAGTACTCCATGGCCTACCTGGACAGCGGCGAAGAGGCGGCCCTGGCCTTTGCCCAGGTCAGCACCATGGTCCACTTCCTGGTGCAGAAACAGGGTGTCGCGGTCCTGCCCGGCCTGCTGGATGCGGTGGGGGACGGTCAGACGGCCCAACAAGCGGTGGCCAACGCCGCGGGTTTTGACGATTTTGACCAGTTCACCGCGGCCTGGCGGACCTGGGTCGCCGCGCTGCCGCTGGTACAGGACACCTTGGCGGCACTGCCGGTCTTGCTCGACAAGCCTGGCGGTGACTTCGCGGATGATCCCTTGCTGGCCGCTCGTCCCGATCTGGCTCGCTTCGCGCGCATCGGGGACCTGCTCCGCGAAGCGGGCCGGAACCAGGCCGCCCTCATCGAGTACGACAAGGCCAGCGACCCCGAGGGCCCGGCCTCGCCCTTGCTGCTGGTGCGCCGGGCGGTCTGCTACCAGGCGCTGGACAAGCTGGACCTCGCGCTGTCTTCCGCCCAGCAGGCCACGAATATGTACCCGGAATTCACCCTGGCCCAGACCACCCTCGCCCGCGTACACGAAGCCCGGGGCGAGACCCGGCCGGCGATGGCGGCTTGGGTCGCGGCCCACGATCTCAACCCCTTCGACCCCGCGGTGGAGGCCGCCCTGGTGCGGGGATACACCGCCCTGGGCGACGCCAGGCAGGCTGCCGTTCACCGGCGCTATGGGCGCATCCTCGCGACTGGCGGGGCGATTGATCCCGACTCCCAGGCCGACTCCGATATCCCCCCTCCCGCAGATGTTGTCCCAGGACAAGGAAAGCCATGAGCACCCTCCCTACCGGGCCTGATCTCGACGATGCCCAACTCGACGATGCCCAGCTCGACGATGCCCAGCTCTTCGACGCGCTGGCTGGCGCCCACGCGCGCCTGACCGCCGCCATCGGCACGCGTATCGTCGGCCAGCAGGACGTCATCGAGCGCATGCTCATCGCGCTCTTCGCCCGCGGACACTGCCTGTTCATCGGCGTCCCAGGCTTGGCCAAGACCCTGCTGGTCAGCACGCTGGCCGACGCCCTGGGCCTGGACTTCGGGCGGGTGCAGTTCACCCCGGACCTGATGCCCACCGACATCACGGGCACCGAGGTGCTCCAGGAAGACCGCTCGACCGGCTACCGTGAGCTGCGCTTCATCCAGGGGCCGGTGTTCACCAATCTGCTGCTGGCGGACGAGATCAACCGCACGCCTCCCAAGACCCAGGCCGCGCTCCTCCAGGCCATGCAAGAAGGCGAGGTGACCGCGGCAGGTGAGACCTACGCCCTGCCTTCGCCCTTCCTGGTCTTCGCCACCCAGAACCCCATCGAGCAAGAGGGCACCTACCCCTTGCCCGAAGCTCAGCTCGACCGCTTCATGATGTCGGTGCGGGTCGACTACCCCAGCGAAGACGAAGAACTCGAGATCGTCGAGCGCACCACGACGGGCGCCGAGGTTGACGTGGCGCCGGTCC
>JAADHA010000528.1 GCA_013152105.1 Oligoflexia bacterium
GGACCGTCGGGTTTGCCACGGTCAGGCCGGCTCTTCGGTGGGGTAGTCGGTGGGGTAGATCGGGTTCAGGCCGGTGACGATGGTCTCGAACTCGGTCCCCTCGATGGTCTCGGTTTCCAGCAGTCGGTCCGCCAGGCGATCCAGGATGTGGCCGTTCGCCTTGAGGATCTTCATCGCCATATCCACCGCCTGTTCGAGCAGACGGTGAACCTCGGCGTCGACCTGGCGGGCCGTCTCTTCGGAGTGTTCTCGGATCCGCCCCAGGTCGCGGCCCAGGAAGACCTCGCCCCCCGAGTCGGTCGTCATCGGTCCAAGGACCGTGCTCATGCCGTACTGGGTGACCATCGCTCGGGCCAGGTGGGTGGCCTGGGAGAGGTCGTTGCTGGCCCCCGTCGAGATCTCGCCCAGCACGACCTGTTCGGCGGCGCGTCCGCCCATGAAGATGGCGAGGCGGGTCTGCAGGCATTCCAGGGTCGCGCCCAGCCGGTCCTCGTCGGGGAGCATCCAGGTCAGTCCGAGGGCGCGGCCCCGGGGGACGATCGTGACCTTGTGGACGGTGTCCGCGTCGGGCAGCAGCCGGGCGACGATGGCGTGGCCAGCCTCGTGGAAGGCGGTTCGGCGGCGTTCCCGCTCGGGGATCACCATGCTGTGACGCGCGACCCCCATGGTGATCTTGTCGCGGGCCGCTTCGAAGTCGGCCATCTCGATCGCGCTCTTGTCGAGCCGAGCCGCCAACAGCGCCGCTTCATTGACCAGGTTCTCCAGGTCGGCCCCGGACAGGCCGGGCGTGCCCTTGCCCAGGATCTCCAGGTCGACATCGTCGGCCAGGCGGGTGCGCCGGGCGTGGACGTTCAGGATGCCGATGCGACCCCTCAGGTCCGGGTTGCTGACCACGACCTGGCGGTCGAAGCGGCCGGGTCGGAGCAAGGCGGGGTCCAGGACATCCGGGCGGTTCGTGGCCGCCATCAGGATCACGCCTTCGTTGCTTTCGAAGCCATCCATCTCTACCAGGAGCTGGTTGAGGGTCTGCTCGCGTTCGTCGTGGCCGCCGCCCATTCCGGCGCCGCGGTGGCGGCCCACGGCGTCGAGCTCGTCGACGAAGACGATGCACGGGGCGTGCTTCTTGCCTTGCTCGAACAGGTCGCGGACCCGGCTGGCCCCCACACCCACGAACATCTCGACGAAGTCGCTGCCCGAGATGCTGAAGAAGGGGACCGCGGCTTCACCAGCGACGGCCCGGGCCAGCAGGGTCTTGCCGGTGCCGGGCGGGCCCATCAGCAGCACGCCCTTGGGGATCCGACCCCCCAGCCGGGTGAAGCGGCGTGGGTCGCGCAGGAAGTGGATGATCTCTTCGAGCTCTTCCTTGGCTTCATCGCAGCCCGCGACATCGTCGAAGGTGACGTGTCGACCGCTCTCGGACAGCAGGCGGGCGCGGGACTTTCCGAAGGCCATCGCCTTGCCGCCAGAGGCTTGCATCTGGCGCATGAAGAACATGAACAGCACGAAGAGCAGGACGACCGGCAGGACCGTGGTGAGCACTGCCAGCACGCCACCCCGCGAGTCGCGCTTGAAGTCCGGGACGATCTTGGCGGTCTTCAGTCGATCCAGGAGGTAGTCGGACTGGGCGGGGCCGACGGCCCGGAAGCGGCCGCCGTCCACCAGCGTCCCGCTGAGCTGCTGGCCCTGGATGGTGATGGACTGGACTTTGCCCTGGTCGATCTGCTCGACGAGCTGGGGAAAGTCGAGGGTCCTGACCTTCGAGCGCACGTCTTGCCCGACCACCGCAAAGGCGAGCAGGATGACGAGGGCGAGAAAGACCCAGAGCCAGAGTCCTCGGGTGTAGCTCTTCATTGCAGGCCGGGAGGCGGGGTGTGGAGGCTATCGCGGTCGTGGGCAGGCAGTCGAGGCGCGGGATACCAGAACTGGCCCAGGGAGACCCGATGCTCGATCCTGCTCCTTCCGCGACCATCGCCCTGGCGGGGGGCGGCACCGGTGGTCATGTCTACCCCGCCATCGCCATGGGCGATGCGCTGCGGGCGCGTGGCTATCGCCTGTTGTACTTCGGCGAGACCCGGCGCCTGGAGGGGCGCGTGGCTCCGGCGCAGGGGATCGAATTCCACGCCGTGCCTGCCGTGGCGTACCCACGATCGGGGGTCAAGTCCAAGGCGGGCTTCGTGGCGGGGCTGGCCCGAGCCACCGCGTCGGCACGCTCGCTGCTGGTGCGCCACCAGGTCGACGCCGTGCTGGGGGTCGGGGGCTACATCATGGCGCCAACCGTGATGGCCGCGGCCAGCCTGGGGATCCCCGCGGCGATTCACGAAGCCAATGTGACCCCGGGCCTGGCCAATCGCGTGTGCGCTCGGGTGGCCGATCTGGTGCTGTTGACCTACGCCGCGACCGCCGACCAGATCCCGGGCTCAGCCCCTCGCGAAGTAGTTGGTTGCCCGGTGAATCCGCGGGTGCTCAGCGGGGATCGCGCCGCGGCCCTGGCCCGCTACGGCCTGGCGCCCGACCGCCCGACCCTGCTCATCGTCGGGGGCTCTCTGGGGGCGGCGACCATCAATCAGATCGGCCTGGCCTGTGTCCATGCACCTCGGGACTGGCAGATCGTCTTCGTCACCGGGCCGACCTACCACGACGAGATCGTCGCCAGTCTGGGGACCCTGCCACCCGGTGTGGCCCTCCTCGACTACGAAGATCGCATGCAAGACGCCTACGCGGCCGCCGACCTGGTCCTCTGCCGCGCCGGATCGTCGACCTTGGCCGAGCTCACCGCGGTCGGCAAGCCCTCGGTGCTGGTGCCCTCGCCCAACGTCACGGACAACCACCAGGAAGCCAACGCCCGCGGCCTGGAGTCGGTCGGGGCCGCCTTGGTGGTGGTGGAAAAGGACCTGGATGTCCCGGCAGTTGTGGGGCGCGTGGGGGCGCTCCTCGGTGACCAGGCGCGGCGCCAGCAGATGGGCCAGGCCGCGTTCTCCCAGGCCCGCCTGGACACCGCGCAGCGGGTGGCAGACCTGGTGGAAGAGCACCTGTTGCGGGACCGATAGAAGCGGCGTCTTTTTCCTGACAGCTCCTCCAGACACGGCGGGCGCTCGCGTTAGCATCAGGCCCGCACTGGGAGTGAGCATGCTGGTGTCCTTCTTCAGCGGCCTGGCCGCGGGCTCGATCCACGTCGTGACCGGCCCCGATCACCTCGCCGCCGTCGCGCCCCTGGCGATACGGGACCGACGGGCCGCGGTGCGCACGGGCGCCGCCTGGGGTCTGGGGCACGGCACCGGTGTCGTCGCGCTGGGCACCGCGGGAATGCTGGCGCGGCACGTGGTGGACGTACCGGCCTTGTCGGGATGGAGCGAGTTCTCGGTGGGCTTTTTGTTGATCGGCCTGGGCCTGTGGAGCCTGCGGACCGGTCTGCGTCTGGAGATCCACACCCACCCGCACGATCACGGCGACGCCTCGGGGCACGCCCACTCCCACGTCCACCTCGGAGACGGCGCCCACGACTCAGGCGCCCACGCCGCCCACACCCACGCCGCCTTTGGTGTCGGGGTCTTCCACGGTGCCGCCGGGATGGGCCACCTGTTGGGCGTCGTCCCGGCCCTGGCCCTGCCGCCCGCCGAAGCGGCCGTCTACCTGGCGGCCTATCTCATAGCCGCCGTAGTCTCGATGGCGCTCTTCGGCTATGCCCTGGGCGAGATCACCCGCCGCGCCGGCGTGGCCGTGGTGCGACGCATGGTGCTGGTGGCGTCGGTCTTTACGCTGGCGGTCGGCGCGTGGTGGCTGGCCACGACCTACCCGGGGATGGGCTGAGGCGGGCGGGGCT
>JAADHA010000210.1 GCA_013152105.1 Oligoflexia bacterium
AAACGCAAGGGGCGCACGCGCGAGGGGATCAGCGCCGGCCTCTTCGCCCGCTGCTTGCAAGAAGCCGGCGCCCAGCGGGTCGTCTGCGTCGACATCCACAACGAGACCATCGGCGGAATGTTCGATCCCTTCCGTTGCCGGCTCGAGAACGTGTCCGTGACGCACCGCTACGCCCGCTGGCTCAGGCGCCAGGGCCTGTGCGGCGACACCATCGCCAGCCCAGACCTGGGCGGCATGGAGCGCGCCCGGGACTACGCCGCGATGATGTCGCTGGGCTTGGTCGGGCTCAGCAAGGAGCGCGACTACACCACCCCCAACAAGGTCCTGCGCAGCCACCTGATCGGCGACGTGGCCGACCGCAATATCATGATCGTCGACGACATGATCGACACCGCAGGCAGCGTGGTCGCGGCCATTGACGAACTGAAAGCCCATGGGGCACGCGACGTCACCGTGGCCTGCGTCCACCCCCTCATGTCGGGCCCGGCCTGGGATCGCCTGGCCCGCGTCCACGACCGCGCCGAGTCCCAGGGCTGGACCTTCCGGGTGGTCGGGACCAGCACCGTCCACCACAAAAGCCCGCCCTCGTGGTACTCCGAGTACCGCATCGAGCCCCTGATGGCGGTGGTCATCGACCACATCAACCGCCGGGGCAGCGTCACCGGCGCCCAACAGGAAGAAGACGTCGAGGAGCCGGTCCACACCTGAACCCCCTGGGTCGGACCGATCCAAGCCAAGCTCAGCCGTCGCTGGACTCGAACTCGATGGACTCCAGGATCACCGGCGAGAGTGGCTTGTCCTGCTCGTCCCGCGGGACCCGCGCGATGGCCCGCACCACGGCCACGCTGGCGTCGTCGCACTGGCCGAAGATCGTGTGCTTTCCATCCAGGTTCGCCACGCTGAGCTCGGTCACGAACCACTGGCTGCCGTTGGTGCCCGGTCCAGAATTCGCCATCGCCAGGCGCCCCGGCCGGTCGAAACGCAGGTCCGGCACGGTCTCGTCGAGGAAGGCGTAACCGGGGCCCCCCGAGCCATCGCCCACCGGGTCGCCGCCCTGCACCATGAACTCGGGGATCACGCGGTGAAAGATCGTGCCCGGGTAGAGCGCTTCATCGTGGGTCTGGCCCGTGGCGTCCACCCACCGGCTGCGGCCAGTCGCCAGCCCGATGAAATTGCCCACCGTCACCGGTGCCTGGCGCCAGAACAGCTCGCAACGCAGGTCACCCATAGACGTGTGCATGACCGCCTCCAGCTTCTCGCCCGTGATCCCCAGGCTGTCACGGTAGGCGGCGAGCGGGTCGCTGGCCTGGCGCACGTCCACCGGCAGGGGCGGCGCGCGGCCCTCTACCGACAGGTAGGTCGCGAGGTCCCCGACCTGGCGGCTGGCCAAAGACAGCGCCGAGTTCACGTCGATGCCCGCCGATCGCGCCGCCATGAGGTGCGGCATGGCCAGGTCGGCGTCACCCCGGCGGGCCAGGGCGCGCCCCAGCCAGGCGCGGGCCGTCGGGTTGTCCGAGTGGGCCAGGGCCACCGCCCGGAGCCTGCCCAGGATCGCGTCGGGCTCAGGGTCCTGGAAGGTGGCGATCGCCGCGTCCAACAGCGCCACGTCGACCCACTCGGGCCGAAGATCCAGCGCCGCCTCCATGTAGGGGCGGGCGTAGTCCACGCGCCGGGCCCGCAGGCTGCTGTAGGCCGCCGCCTGTTGCAGGCAGGGGTCCGTCTGGTAGGTGTTCGCCAAGTCGCGGAAGCGCTCCCGAGCGACCTCATCCTGGCCGTTCAGCACCGCCTGGGCACCCAGCAGCACGTCGGTCGAGGGGTGTTCGGGCAGCGCCGAGAGGTCCACCCCGGCGTCTCCCGAGGCCAGCCGCTGCCGCGCCGCAGCCACCGCCTGGCGGTCCGCGCGAGGCAGGCGCGGGGCATCGTGTACGGGGGACAGACACAGGCGCGGCAGGTCCAGATCGAGGGAGAGCCAGGTCAAGGCGTCGTCGTCGGTAACCGGCGCATCGGCGGCCTTGGGTGCGCAGGCCAGCAGGAGCACGAGAGGGAGCATGTCCGCGGTGTAGCCAGCCGGGGGGCTCGGAGCCACGCCGGCCAGCCGGAACGCGCTGGAACCCCGCCCACGCTGGCACCCCGCCTACTCTGTCGCGGGGCCCCACTGGGCGGGCCAGGAGTAGTGCCCGAAGATGTCGTCCTGTTCCACACCGGCGTACTGGGTCGAGGTACACTGCGCCTGCTTCCCGTACTTGGGATCCCGGTTGTAGGACCACATCTCGGCATCGAACCAGATGGGCTGGTGTACCTGGGTGTGCTCGTTCGTCGTAAAGGGGCCATCGATCGGGTCCCACAAGAAGGTCAGGTACACGTAGTCTGGACTGACGGCCCCGACACAGACCGTCGACTTGGTCCAGCCATTGGGCAGGGTCACCACCCACTGGTAGCCGCTGCCATCGTTCCAACCAATCTTGGCCTGGTGCGCAGGCATATCGCTCCACAGATAGCCGTAATTGGCGGGAAACTCGCCCAACCAGTCATCGACCCCTGTGCCCGGCAGGGAGACGATCAGCTCGGCGGTGTACTCGCCGGGTCGGTCGCCGGCCTTGATCTCGCTGCCCATGACCGAGTCGACGAACAGGTCGGCGCACGCCTCGTCGCGCACGTAGCTGATCCCGCTCAACGCCATGTGCCAGCCATCTCGCCCGTCATCACCGATGTAGAAAACCTGGTCGCCTTGTAGCGTGCCCATGTGGAAGACGATGGCATCATCCGGTGGCGGGGGGCAGTCGTACCTGGGAATCGGCACGCGGCCGAAGGGCACGCCCGCGTAGGTCGGGCCACACACGTGGTCGCGGCCATCCGGCCCGGCCGTCGCGCCACCGTCGCCGTCGCTGCCACCGTCGCCGCCCAACAGTTGGCCATCCTGTGGGGACTTCGAGTTGCCGGTACACCCCAGGTGGAGCAGGATGAACAGGATGATCTGAAGCATATCGGTCACTCCTCGTAGTCGGACAACTCACCCCAGATCCGCCTGGGAATGATATCGTAGTAGGTGACATCCAGCCAGGTGGACACGCGCAGGTCGTCGTTTCCGCTGAAGTACGGTAGCGTTCCGTGGCCTTCGCTCACCCTCCTTGGCGGGGCGGCGATATCGAAGGACAGCCACATCGGGCCCGGATAGGGGTTCACATCGGGCAGATTGACGGGGTCGAACCAGATCGTGCCCACAATGCGATCCGGCCGCATATGAGAGATACACAGTCGCGAGTCCGCTCGCGGCAAGTCCGTACTGTTGCTGCCAAACGCTTCATTCACGATCCCGGCGATGTCCCAGGTCATCTCGATGTACTGCGGTCCGCTGCGATCATCTCCCACCTGCTCATATTCGCCTTGCCACGCCAGGGGGTTCAATGAGTCCTCGTGAAGGAACAGCTTCACACAGGCTTCGTCTGTAATCACATCCCTTCCCACCCGGCAGATGAGGGACGATGGGGCCGGGCCCAGGTAGGTGTGGATGCTGAAGTACCCACTCCAGTCCCCGGAGCCCACGTACTCGAACTGCTCGTCGCCGACCACCGAGTCGGCGGCCAGGATCAAGGCATCGTCAGGCGGTGGCGGACAGCGATAAAAAGGCGCGTCGTCCAACAGAACGTCAGCCGACGCATCCATGCGCGCCATAACACCGCCCCCAGAGCCCCCCGGGCCAAGCGTGCCTGGGGCGCAGGAGACCAGCCCGGCCGTCAGCGCCACGAGCCCGGCATTGGCCACGACTTTGCTCATGGTAACACCAGCCCGTCTGCCAGCGGGCCCCAGACTTCTTCCGGG
>JAADHA010000076.1 GCA_013152105.1 Oligoflexia bacterium
CTTTGTCTCACCTGGGTACACGACTGCCGGTGCCTCTGCCGGTGCCTCTGCCGGTGCCTCTGCCGGCGCCTCTGCCGCCGGGCCGCTGGCCGGGTGGGCGCTGGGTGCGCGCCGAGCCCGACGCGACGTGGTCTGGTGTGGGAGGGGTCTCTCCGCGTGCGACCATGAACAGGTCTTCGGCGTAGTCGGCAAGCCAGATCATGCGGTCACTCTTGGACAGGTCGGGCAGGTCGCTGCTGCTGAGGCCGCTGGTTGGCGTGTTGACGGCGGCATCGTTGAGGCGCACCCAGGGCGCTCCTCCGGCCAGGGCGCTGTCGATCATCTCCTTGGCGTCACCCCAGTCCGCACCGTGGACGTGGTCGTGGCTGGTCTGGACCCGCTGGTAGGGAATGCGGAGCTGGCCCGCAAAAGAGGAGGCCTCGCGGTACTGCCAGTAGCCATCGTCGTCGCAGGCGCCGTGCTGCAGTCCTCGCTGAATTCCGCGCTGCATCTTTGCGTTCTCGTCACAGGCCGCCGTCCACTTCCGGCTGGACGGACCTTCCCAGTCGATCAGGAAGACAGCACCGGGATTGTCGATGGCCAGGGCCGCTGTGGCGGCGGTGATCCCGTAGCTGTAGGACACCACCCCGACCTTGTCGTCAGCGATGTCTTCGCGGCCGATGGCGTAGCGGATGACCTCGCGGAGTCCCTCTTGGTGGTTGCGACCGCCCGCGTCCTCGTCGCCCGAGCTTTGCCCCCGCCCGTCGGGATCCCAGCGAACCACCGCCATCCCGCGTGCCGTGAAGGCTGCGATCTCTTGCTTGCGCGGGAAGCTCTCGCCCGCCGAGCTGCCGCCGGGCATCATGACGACCGCGGGAAAGGGGCCGGTGCCCGAGGGAAGATCCACGTAGACCTGTAGCGTGGCGCCCGAGCGTGGGTTTTTCAGGGTGCTCAGCTCGCTATTGCTGTTGTCCACGGGCCTGGTTGCGCGTTGAGGCCGTCCGCGCCTGAAGCCGGCACCCTCGCCCGCTCGGGCACGGTGCTCGCCCCGGTTGGGACGGGCGCTGGTGGAGGCGGGTTCGACGTTGATTGGCGTCGGAGCAGTGGTCGCTTCGGCGCCGCTCGGGGTCCTATTTGAGGGCGTGTCGGTGGTCTGGCCCAGGCCGCCGCAGGCCAGGATGAGCGCCACTGAGATGGCCACGGCGGCGATGGACAGTCTCGACCTTGTCGGCGTGCCCTTGTGCATGAGCTCTCCGGGTGACATCAACCACCCTATAGCTCTTGGGGTGGGGCGGTGGCTGTCGTCGCTTCGGTGGACGGGTCAGCTCGGTCTTCGACTCAGCAGAGCGTGGCTCAGCCCCAGGCCAGCCAGCGCGACCAGGCCGGCCAGCGGAAGCGCCGGGTCCGAGCCTGCCACGGTCAGGACCACCATGCCGATGCTGACGGCGACGAAGAAGATGGCCGACCAGGGGTAGGCGCGGGTCGCGTAGGGACGCGGCAGGTCCGGCTCGCGCAGGCGCAGCACGATCTGGCTGGAGACCGTGAGGGCACCGACCACCATCATCGCCAGGCTGCTGATGCGAAGGATGCTCTGGAAGCTGCCCGAGAGGACAAGGGCGCCGGCCAGCAGGGCTTGCAGCAGCAGGGCTCGAGGCACCGTCGCGTGCCTGAACAGGGCCGCGCCGACCCGCGCGCCGCCCAGGATGGTCCCGTTGATGCTGGACAAGAGGGCCATCAACACCAGGGCCGCCATCCCGGCTCCAGCTTCGGGTCCGAAGAGGGCCACCACCATGGCCGTGCCGGCCTCGCCGGCTTGCGCCAGGCCAGCGCGCCCCAGGACATGCAGGAAGGCAGCACACAGCAACAGGTAGAGGGCGGTGATGAGCGCCGTGCCGCCCAGCATGGCCCTGGGCAGGGTCCGCCCCGGCTGCCTGATCTCGCCGGCGACATAGACGATCGCTGGCCAGCCGGCGTAGGCGAAGTAGACGCCCGACCAGGCGTCCACCAGGGGAATATGCGGGATCTCGGTGAGCTCGGCCACTGGTGCGGGGGCCGTGGTCAACAGGCTGATGACGGCCAGCAGGGCGAGCCCGACCAAGGGGAGCACGGTGAGCAGGGTCTGGGTCCTGGTGGCGAATCTGGCTCCGGCGGCGTTTGCAGCCGTCAGGCCGATCACGATGGCGAGCGCGACGAGCCGGGCCCCGGTGAGCGGCCCGATCAGGGGTGCGGCCAGGTCGACATCCAGCCCGGCCGCCGTGATCAGGGTCTGGACCTGGTAGGTGCCGCAGGCCGCGGCCAGGGCGGCGATGGACCCGGCGAAGGCCAGACTGAACATGGTCGTGCCGCTGGCGAAGGCAAGGGCGGGTCCGAAGGCGCGGCGCTGGTAGATCACGTCTCCGCCGCCCTGGGGCAGCATGGCGCTGAGCTCGGCATAGGCATCGGCGCCGGCCAGGGCGACCAGGGCGCCAAGCAGCCAGAGACCGTAGAAGCCAGCCTGGCTGCTGGTCGCGGCGGCGACCAGGGGCGGCGTCAGCAGGATCCCCACACCCAGCATGGTGCCGGCGATGACGCTGCCCGCACCCAGCGGTCCGATGACGCGGCGCTCGGCGGTGTCGCTCATGTGCTGGAGGTGCGCACGTGCCACGACGCCTTCTTGGGTGGTCCAGGACTAGTGGGCGCACGGGCGAGCAAATGCAGCATGGCCGGCAGCAGCAGCAGGTCCGCTGCGAGGGCGGCCGCCATCGTCACGGCGGAGAGGATCCCGAAGAAGCGCGTGCTGGCCAGGTCCGAGAAACCGAGGACGCCGAAGCCGACGATGAGCAGCAGGCTGGTCAGGATGATCGGCCGGCCGGCGCCGTGGTAGGTGCGGGTGATCGCCTGCTGGGGGCTGGCCCCGTGGCGGCACTCTTCGCGATAGCGCGCCACGAAGTGGATCGTGTCGTCAACGGCCAAGCCCACGGCCACCGTGAAGCTCACGATGTTTGTGACCTGGAGGTCCGCCCCCATCAGGCGCAGGGTGGCCGCGGTGAACACCAGGGGCACGACATTGGGGATGGCGGCGAGCAGCGCCAGGCGCAGGTCGCCCAGCAAGGCCCACATCGTCATCACGATGACGATGAGCATCAGGCCAACGCTGCTGACCAGGTCCTTGACCAGTCGCTGAAGTCCGGCGCTGGCGATGAACCCGTCCCCCGTGACATCAACACGGGCGCCAGTCCCGGAAAAGAGCTGTGCGGCGCGTTCTTGGGTTTCGCGCTGTACTCGCAGGAGTGCCCGTCCGCCCGCGTCTCGAGCCAGCATCAGGATGCGCCCGCTGGACCGGTCCGGCGCCATCAAGGCACGCAGCCCGAGATCGCCGCCCATCTCGGCCAGCAGCAGCTCCTGGGCGATCTTGGCGCGGGTCTGGGGCACCTCGTCCTCACCGCTGAGGAGTCGATTGAGCTGGCGGACGACCGACGCCGGTGAGCTGGCCCAGCCAATTTCGGGGCGGGCGAGCAGCTCGTCCTGGAGGGTGGCCATTGGGCCCAGGATGTCCGGATCAAGCAGGGGCTCGTCACCCGCTGAGCCGTCATCGGGCAGGGCGATGTGCACCATCAAGGGGACGATGCCGCCCAGGCGGGTGTCGGCCAGATGGACCGCCTCCCAGGTCGGTTGTCCGGGTCGGTACATCTCCATCAGGCTGGACTGCGCGCGGACGCCGCTGGCCAGCCACGCGGCCAGGCTGACCAGGACCAGGCACCACAGCACGACGCCGCGGCTGTGACGGGCCACGAAGCGGTCGAGGCCTGCCAGGAGCGAGGCACCGTACTCGCGTTGCAGGCGCGGACCGACCGCGGCATCCAGGCCAGCCACACGGGGAGGACCAGCATGACGGCCACCCAGACGACCATCACGGCGACGGCGCAGTGCATGCCGAAGTCGCGGACCACGCGGGTCTGGGCCACGGACAGCGAGAGGAAGCCGGCGGCAGTGGTGAAGGTCGTGAGAAAACAGGCGGTTGTCATGTGCCGCAGGGTGCGGCCCATCGCGTCGGCGGCGCTGACCCGGCCCTTGGCGACGTGGTCGTCGTCGCTGCCATCGGGTGGGTCCAGCTCTTCTCGGTAGCGAGCGACGATGTGGACCCCGTCGCTGACGCCGATGACGACGGTCAAGACCGGCACCAGGGCGGAGAGCACATTGAGGGTCACGCCTGCTCCGAAGAGGACTCCCAGCGCCCAGATCGTGCCGATCAGCGTGACGAAGAGGGGGGCGAGGCCAGACCAGAAGCGACGAAAGAGGATGCCAGTGGTCAGCGCGAAGAGGCCGGCGACGATGGGCAGGAAGTGCACCTCGTCCGCCTGCATCAGGTCGACGACCTCGGTCCGGATCAGCGGAACCCCGGTCACCGAGAGGGTCTCACCCGAAGGCAGTGGCACGCTGTGCGCGGCGGCGACCACGGCGTCGACGGCGGGGGCAAGCTGCGCGACAGGTCCTAGCTTGCGGTCGATGCGTACCCGCAGGGCCGCGATGTCGTCCGTCACCGGACCCGGTGTCGCGGGCTCGTCTCGCCGTGCGACCAGCAGGCCGGCCAAGGTGGGGTCGGATGTGGCGCGAGCCAGCGCCTGGGCTGGCGGCCAGTAGTCGAGGGGGGCGACGATCTCCAGGCGATCGTCGGTCATCACGGGCATCGCCGCGTTGACCAGGCTCTGGACCTCTTCGACCTGATCGACCGCTGCGAGGGCTGCATGGAGGCGCCGCAAGCTGTCGACGCCAGCGGGGGTGGCCAGCGGCCCCTCGACCAGGACGACGACATCGTTGTCCTCGCGCCCGTAGTTGTTCTCGAGCTGGTCGAGGCGGCGGATCTCGGGCCCCCCGTCCATGAACAAGGCTTGGGGGGTGAAGTCAACGGGCAGGCCGATTGCGAGGCGGTCGAGGATCGCCCAGATGGCCAGGGTGGTCAGTGCGAGGCACAGCAGCAAGCCCGCCACCCTGTGGTGGACCAGCCAGCGCCCGTAGCGGTCGAAGAGGTCGCTCACGATGCCTGGTCTTCGGCCTGGTCTTCGGTCTGGTCGAGGTCCAGTTCATCGCCCAGCATCCGGGACAGCTTGAACAGGGCTCCGGCGCCGATCAGCACACCGAACCAAAGGGTGGCAACCCGGATGAGCAGCGCGGCGGCCACGGCCGAGCCCTGGTCGGTTCCGGGCATGAGGGTGATGACCCCACCCGTCAGCGCGCCCTCGGCGACGCCCAGCCCGCCGGGCATGGCCCCCCCGGCGACCGTGGCGAAGGCGTAGATGAAGATGCTGACGTCCAGGCTGGCGTTGATCTCCAGGCCGTGCAGTACGATCCAGAAGCCCACGCACTCCGCACCCCAGGCGACGATGCTGAGGAGCACAGTCAGGACCAGGGGCACGGGTGCCACGCAGGTCCGCATCGACAGGTACATCTCTTCGAGCTTGCGTGCGAAGCGTCCGACTAGCGGCAGGGGTTCACACCGCCCGAGCAGACCCAGCGACAGGCGCTTGCTGGACAGGACGGCCATTGTGATGACGACGATCGCCGCCGGAATGGTCAGGTAGTGGACCTTGTCGCTGGCGTAGGTGGACACCGACATGCCCGCCAGGATCAGCATCGCGATCCCGTCGGTCAGGCGTTCGGTGACCAGGGCAGGGATCGTGCGTGCCATCGGCGTGTTGGTCCGCGCGCGCACGACGTAGGGCTTGAGCAGCTCGCCTGCCTTGCCGGGTGAGATCACCATGGCCAGGCCCGCCGCGAAATTCCACGAGTCGTCGACCAGTGGCATTGGCACGCCCAGGCGGCCCAGCAGGTAGTGCCACTTGACGAAGCGCAGCCCGTAGTTGACCAGGGTCAGGGCCAGGACGGCGATCATCCACGACCAGCGGAAGCGGCTCAGCGCGCGCGTAGTCTCGTCGAAGCCGGCCCAGATGCTGCCCGCCACGAACAGCAGCGCGCCGATGGCGATGGCGACGATGACCCAGCGGCGAAAGCGGATTGCGAGGCGAGCGGACATTCGTCGCGCATAACCCCGTGACGCAGCCCTGCTGGGCGGTGGTTACAGCGCAGTGCACAGGGAGCTTTCTTTGCCCAGGTTCGAGGTGAGCACCAGCGACGACCAGCCGGTCCAGGTCGAAGCCAGCAATTGGCTGGCGGCCCTTGGCGACGGCCTGGCTGCGCTCGGGATCCTGGCTGGCCTGGATCGCCTGGCCTGCGAGCGCTTGTCCAACGGTCGCGTGCTGGCCCGCAATGTGCGCACAG
>JAADHA010000687.1 GCA_013152105.1 Oligoflexia bacterium
GGGAACAGCGGCACGACACCACGCCGGTGCTGCTCCTGCACGGGGTCTTGACCTGGTCCTTCATCTTCGACCCCATCCTGCCGGGGCTGACCGCGCGCTACCGGGTGCTGGTACCTGACCTGCTGGGCTGCGGCGATTCGGACAAGCCCCTCGCCGACCTCCACATCACAAGCCAGGCGGGGCGCATCCTCCAGATCCTCGACCACTGTGGGCTGGAGCGGGTCCATCTGGTGGCCCACGATGTCGGCGGCGGCATCGCCCAGCTCCTGGCGCTCGACGCGCCCGACCGACTCTCCAGCCTCACCCTCATCAATCCCATCGGCTACGACTACTGGCCCGTTCCGGCCATCGAAGTCCTGCGAACGCCGTTCATTCGACAGGCCGCGGTGGCCACCTTCGACTTCGGCACCCTCAAGGCGATGGTACGCCACGGCCTGGGCCAGCCCGAACGCCTGGATGCCGCGGTCTTCGAGCAATTCCAGGCGCCCCTTCGCGACCGCGCCGGACGCCAGAGCTTCCTGGCCATGCTGGGGGACCTGGACACCACAGACCTGACCAGCCGCACCCCAGACCTCGCCCGGATCACCACCCCGACCCTGCTGGTGCGCGGCGACAAGGATCACTACCTGGCGCCAGAGATCACGCTCCGACTCGCCCGTGACATCCCCTCGGCCCGGCTGGAGATGCTGCCCGACGCGGGGCACTTCGCCATGCTCGACGCGCCCGACGCCCTCGGCGCGCTCATCCGTTCGCACCTCGACGGGTGCGAAGATGCTCAGCAGAACAGCGCGGCCGCGGATCGCCCATGATCTCAGATGAGACCCAGGAACTGCGGGATCTGCAGGCGCGCCTGTACCATTTGCAGACCACCAACGACATCCTGGTCGAGCGCACCGAGGCCCTGGTCCTGCTGGGGCACACTCGATTGGCCTTCGAACAGGCCGATGGACTCGAAGACGCGCTGGACGGCGTCAACGAAGCAGCCTGCACCCTGCTCGGCGTACACGGCATGTGCGTCGCGCTGCTTGGCCGCGACGGCGCAACCGCGCAGCGCAGTCACTGCGGCGCAACCACACGCTGCCGCGTCCTCCAGGCGCTCGGAACCGACCCGACCCTGAGCCGCCCCACAGCAGCCCAGGTGCTCGACCAGCACAGCGTCATCGGAATGTGCTCGCTGTCGCCGCAGTCCACCGTGCTGGTCCCGTTCGTTCGGCCAACCATCGGCGCCGGCCTGCTGCTCTTCCACGCCCAGCGCCCGGCCACCGAGATGACGTCGTCCTCGCACCATCTCGAAGAGCTCGGCGCCTTGCTGGCCGACCAGATCGAAGCACGGGCGCTGGCGGACGCGCTCCGGCGGGCCCACGACAGCCTCGAAGCCCAGGTGGACGGGCGCACGGCGGACCTGCGGCACCAGCGTGCGCGGCTCCAGGCGGTGCTCCACAGCGCCGCGGACGGGATCGTCGAGCTGACGGTGGACGGGGTCATCCTCTCCGCCAACGCCGCCTTTGAGTCCATGCTGGGCTCCCCTCCCGGCGGGCTGGTGGGCACCGCCTGGAGGGACCTCATACACCCCGAAGACGTGGGGATCTGCACCCAAGACCTCGACCGCCTGCGCCGTGGCGATCACAACATCCACACCCGCGACTTGCGCTACCTCAGCACCGACGGCAACCCCGTCGACGCCCAGGTTCGCCTGTCCGCGGTACACGATGCCCAGGGGGCCGCCGCCAGCATCGTGGCTGTCGTCCGCGACCTCACCGACCGCCTGGCCCTCGAAGCGCAGCTACGCCAGTCCCAGAAGCTCGAGGCCATCGGCCAGCTCGCCGGTGGCATCGCGCACGACTTCAACAACCTGTTGATGCCGATCCTGGTCGACGGCCAGATGCTGGCCGACGCACTGGCCAAGGAAGACCCCCGCCACGAGATGGCCGAAGAGATCGTCGCCGCTGGTCAGCGGGCCAAGGAACTCACCCGCCAACTGCTGGCGTTTGGGCGCAAGCAGATGCTGGACATCCGTCCGGTCGATCTCGCCCGGCTCCTGGCCGGATTCAGCCGGGTGCTGACCAGGGTCTTGCGAGAGGATCTGCTCCTGAACATCGAACCCTGCACGCAACCGGCCCCCACCAGGGCCGACGCGGGTCAGCTCGAACAGATCCTGATGAACCTGGCGATCAACGCGCAAGACGCGATGCCCAGGGGTGGCAAGCTCACCATCCGCGTGCTGCCGACCACCCAGGGACCGCCAGATGTCGCGGGTGATGCCTGGGTCGCCTTCGAAGTCGAGGACACGGGCACCGGCATGGACAACGCCACCCAGCAGCGCGCCATCGAGCCTTTCTTCACCACCAAGGCCCGGGGCAAGGGCACCGGCCTGGGCCTGGCGACCTGCCATGGCATCGCCCGACAGCACGGCGGGGGCCTCACCATCTTCAGCCAGCCCGGGCAGGGCACGCGGGTTCGGGTCACGCTCCCGGCGGACCGCGCGGCGCTGGCGGGGACCACTGGCGGGCAACAGACCAGGGACGCCACCCACACCGCCCAGGTCGCCGGCCGGCTGCGCGGCCTGCAAATCTGGCTGGTCGAAGACGACGACACCGTGGCCCGCTCAACCCTGCGGATCCTGTCGCAGGCCGGCGCCACCGTCACCGCCTTTCCAGCCGCCGCCCCGCTGCTGGCAGGGCGTGCCGAGCTGCCCACTCCAGACCTGCTCCTCACCGACGTGATCATGCCCGGCATGGACGGCCACAAGCTGCATCAGACCCTGCGGCTCGGCTTACCTGATCTGCCGGTGCTCTACATCTCGGGCTACCCCGACGATGTCCTGGAACCCCACGGCGTGCGGGCCCCAAGCGGGCGCTTCTTGCAGAAGCCCTTCTCGGCCACGGGCCTGATCAACGCCATCACAAAGGCGCTTGGTTCACGACCAGGCTGAGCCCCCTCAGCCCCTTACTGCGGCACGACTTGCTGCGGCACGACCACGATGCCGCCGGCCTTCTGGGTGGGACCGAGGCCGGGGTCCTGAGTCAGCGTGCCAGGGGGCGGAGGAAGGGCCGTGACCGCCGCGTCCACCTGGAGCACCAGGGAGTCGAGCTGCGTGACCGCGTCACTGCTGCCCCGTCGCGCCACGCCCACTGCCACTTGGCCAAAGGCATACTCCAGTTCCAGCGTGGCCTGCGCATCGTGGGCGCGCAGGACGGGCGCGAGCTGCTTGAAGGTTCCCTGGTAGGACGCCGAGATGGCGTCCGCAGCCGCCTGCCGCTGACCCGCGAGCAGTTGGGATCGCGCCCCAGCCAGCTCCTGCTTGAGTTGCGTGTCAAGCACCTCGACATTCACAGGGCTCACCACGGGCTCGACGTCGATCTGCGGTTGGCAGGCCAGGAGAGAAGCAAGCAGCAGCGGCGCGAAGAGCCCGCCCATCACCTACCAGACCTCGCAGCGGCTCTTTGGTGCCATCGGCTGTCCGACCTGGCAAGAGAAGGCGTCCCGGAACGCGGACGCGTTCTGAAGCGGGCCGATGACCCGGTAGCGACTGGGGCTGTGGGGGTCGACCGTGACCAACATCTTCTCCAGCTCGGGGCTCATCAAGGAGCACCAGTTCTGGCCGTAGGCGACGAAGAAGAGCTGGTCATTGGTGAGGCCCTGGACAAAGGGCTGTTCATCCCCAGACCGGGTCTTGTAGGCACTCCATGCCAGCTTGACGCCGCCCAGATCCGCGATGTTCTCGCCCGTGGTCAGCGCGCCGTTGACGTGCATGCCATCGCCGACCTCGAAGCCATCGTACTGGTCGACGACGCACTGCGCGCGTTC
>JAADHA010000199.1 GCA_013152105.1 Oligoflexia bacterium
ACCTCGGACGCGGGCACCTCGGACGCTGGCACCTCGGACGGGGGCACCACCAGCGGCCTGGCGGGCACAGCCTTCACCCTGGTCGACGGCAGCGTCGTCACCGGTCAGGTCGTGGCCGACTACGACCACAGTCTTTGGTGGGACGCCAGCGACCAGACAAGCTGGGCCGTGTTCGACCCCGACGGCTACGCGATCTACCCCGACGGCCGCAGCACGCGCTTCGTCACCAGCCTGGACATCGCCAGCCAAGAGCCCGTCGACCTGGGGACGACGACCCCCTATGTCGACTTCCTGCGCGCCCACAGCATGGTCATCGGGCAGATGCCGATCCCGGGTCCCGCCTACGTGATCATGGGCAATGAGGGCTATCACCTCGAAGAAGACGGCTACGGAAACTACGCCTGGGACCTGGTCCAGACCGACGACTCAGGGGTCCGCTATACGGGCCTGGGTGTCGCCAACGAGGACTTCCTGGTCTGGGGGGCACGGGTGATCTCGCCCGTGTCTGGAGTCGTGGTCGAGATCGTACGGAACGCTCCGGACAACACGCCGGGCAGCTACCCCGCCGATGCGGTCAACAATATGCTGGGGATCGGGCTGGGTGGCCACTTCTACCTGTACCTCTACCACTTCCAGCAAAACTCCATCCCGGCCAGCCTGCACGTCGGAGATGTCGTCTCTCCGGGGACCCTGCTGGGCCTGGTTGGCAACGCCGGCGTGACGCTCGAACCGCACCTGCACCTGACCGCCTACTACTACGACGTGGATCCCGTCAGCCCCTCGTTGGTGGCGCGAAGCTGGAGCGTACCCATGGAGTGGTCCGGGCTGTGGCAGAGCAAGTCCCCGACCGGGCCCGGCGACTTCTCGGACTACCTGACACCAAGCACCGGGACGTGGATCGACGACACCGCTTTTTGACCGGCCAGACCCGTCAGACAGACCCGTCAGAAGAGTGCCAGATCATCGGTCATCGAAATCACTTCTTCAAAGGTCGTTTCGCCGCGAGCGACCTTCATGATCCCGTAGTCGCGCAGCGTCAGGACCCCATCGTTGAGGGCTTCGCGGGCGATCGCCTGCTGGGGGGCACGGTCGTTGATCAATCGCGCGATCCGCGGCGTGATCGTGAGCAACTCAAACAGCCCCGTGCGGCCACGGTAGCCCGTGTAGCGGCACCTGACGCAGCCCTCTCCACGCTTGACCTTGAGACGACGGCCACGAGCCCCCTTGATGTGCAAGGCCATCGCCTGTTCTTCCGTCAGGATCTCATCGACAGCGCAGTGGACGCAGACCTTGCGCACCAGGCGCTGGGCCAACACGCCCTGGAGGACGCCGGACAGCAGGAAGGGCAGCACGTTCAGATCAAGCAAGCGACCGATAGCGCCCGAAGCCTGGCTGGTGTGGAGGGTCGACATCACCATGTGGCCGGTAAGCGCGGCCTGGACGGCGTTCTCAGCGGTCGCGGCGTCCCGGATCTCGCCCACCATGACCACATCGGGGTCCTGACGCAACACGTTTTTGAGGGCCGTGCCAAAGGTGACACCGATCCGCGGCTGCATGGGGATCTGGTTGAATTCTTCGTGGATCATCTCGATGGGGTCTTCGAGGGTCACGATGTTGATGCGCGGCGAATGGATGTAGTGCAGCGAGCTGTAAAGAGTCGTGGTCTTTCCGCTGCCGGTCGGTCCCACGACCAGGACCATGCCGCTGCTGCTGTTGAGCAGGTTCCGCCACTGCAACATCTCTCGCGGAAAAAAGCCCAGGTTCTCGATTTCCTGGATGAGAACGCCCGGATCGAAGACGCGAACGACCACCTTTTCGCCAAAGGCGGTCGGCACCGTGCTGACGCGCAGCTCGACTTCGCACTTTTTGTACGAGGTCTTGAACCGCCCGTCCTGCGGGCGGCGACGTTCCGCAATGTCCAGGCGACTCAACATCTTGATGCGGCTGACCATCGCCGGGTGTACGACCTTGGGCAGCCGGTGGACGGTGTGGAGCACCCCGTCGATGCGCATGCGCACCCAACCCTCGTCCCGCTTGGGCTCCAGGTGGATATCGCTGGCGCCCTGTTCAAAGGCGTAGTTGAGCAAGTACCAGACCGCCCGCACGATGGGCTGATCGGTGGCGTCCAGATCACCAGCCCCGTCCACCGAGTAGAGCTGCTCCAGGTTCGACAGATCCGGCAGGTCCGTCCGGATCTCGGTCTCGGCCTTGCGCATGCTGCGCCGAAAACCGTGGAACTCGATGATCACCTGCAACAGGCGCGACTTCTCAGCCAGGACGGGGTGGATCTCCTTGTTCTTGAAGCGCGCCAGGTCGCGCAGCAGGTTGTTGTCCCAAGGGTCGGCGACCGCCACCGTCAGGCTGTGGGGCGATTCGTCGATGGCGATGACCAGATGACGCTCGGCATAGGGGCCGCCAAAGGCTTCGGTCACCAGCTTGTAGTCGAGTTGAAGCGGGTCGAGGTGAACGAAGGGCAGCCCGACACTGTCGGCCAGGGTTCGCGTGATCAGCTCTTCATCCACCAGTTCTTCGGGCTGGTCCAGCCGCCGGAAGCGAAAGAAGGCCACCAGTTCGGTCTCTGTGACCCGGTAGTCGACACGATGCCGGCCAAGCAGGCGTCGCATCTCGGCGCGCTTGTCCAAGAGGATGTGCCGAGCCTGGTCGCGGCCTCGGTTGATGACATCGGCCTTTTGACCGGCGTGGATGTACCCACGCTCGATGAGCAGGTCCAGAAGCTCGGAGAGGCGGTCGCTGCGAATCACAGGGTGCAGCTTAGCGCGCCGCGAGGTCCCAGGCCGCGCTGTCCTCGGCGCTCAGATCAGGAGGACCGAGCACGTCCGCGACCGCCGAGACATAGGGCTGCCTCACAGCCAGGACGGCGACACCCGCCAGGTCGGCGCGCACACTGGCGGCATCGGCAGGACCTTGTGGTGGATGAGGCAAGGCCAGCCCCCCCAGCCAACGCCCGGTCTGGGTCGACGCGAGGGCCACAGGCAAGCCCGGTCGCTGGGGATCGAGCAGCAGGGGCCGCCGATGGACTCGCTGGTCGAGGAGCGGTCGCTGCGGATGCACCCCAGGACCCGCGACCGGCAAGACCAACAGCCGCCCGGGCGAGAGAGAGTCAAGCTGCGAGGCGACCCCCATCGGGGTCGGGTCCGCGGTGGGCAGGGGCGCGCCTCCAGGCGCCAGCGCCACCAGATCCACCAACACCAGCGCCACCGCGGCGAGGATCGCCCCCGTGCCCCAGCGCCGCCGAAGACGGGCCGCACCACGTGAGGCGAGCACCGACAGCGCGACCGCGCCCACCAGCAGCAAGCGCCCGTGGTGGTTCACCAGGCTGCCGCCCGGGACCAGGTCCAGCAGCGCCGCTGCGGGGTTCGGGATCCCTAGCGGCCGCCCCGCGAAGGACAACACATCCGCCGGAGCCGCCAACACCGCCGCCAGGAGCACCAGCCACCACCGCAGGGCCCCGCGACCACCCACCACCGCCAGCCCCAGCAGGGACAGGCCCAGGTAGCCCGGGTGGAGCCGCACCAGGGCATCGCCCGGATCCTGCGGCCATGGCGTGACCAGGCTGAGCACATCGACCCCTCGCAGGGGGTTGAGGCGCCACAGGGGCTCGACCTGAACCGGCGCCTGGCCCAGGTGACGGCCCGCCCCCACCAGCCGAGCGCCCTGAATCCACGCAATCGGCGCAGCCAGCGCGGCCGCGAGCAGACCGCTGAGCAGGGTCGGGCCCATGGACCGACGGTCACGAAGCGCGGCGCAAAGGCTCAGGATCACCGCGGCCACGCCCGT
>JAADHA010000403.1 GCA_013152105.1 Oligoflexia bacterium
TTGTCGGTGGCGGACTTGTGGGGACCGAAGATCCCCGTAGGATCCTGGCGGTCGCGAAAAGCTGTCACCGCCCTGCCGCCAATCTCGGTCGGCGGATGCAGTCGAAAGTGGTCCATCACGGTGGCGATCCGGGCCCGTCCCTCGGCGCCCAGCATCACGGTGCTCTTGAGCAGGTTCTTGACGTAGCCGACCCGGCGCCAGAGGTCCTCGAGGGTGTCGACCAGGGTACGGCCTCGCGCCTTTTCCAGGCTGGCAAGCTCGGCGATCAGCAGCGCCGCTCCTGCCGCGTCCTTGTCGCGGATGGCCGGCGTGATCAACAGGCCGTGAGACTCTTCGGCACCGAGCGCGAAGTCGCCCAGGCGAGCGCGGACCCCGGCGAATTCTCCATCTGTCTCGAGGTGGTGGAGCGCGTCGCCGATGTACTTGAAGCCCACCAGCAGGTGGCTGATGACGCGAGCACCCCCCGCGCGGGCCGTCCTGGTGAGCAGACTGCTGGTGACTTCAGTTTGGATCACCAGCGGGTTGGGGCGCCCGCCTGCTGCCACGATGTACTGGCAGGCCAGCGCCGCGATCTCGTTGCCTGAGAAGAAGCGCCAGGCGCCCGCGCCGTTGGCTGGGTGGCGAACCATCAGTCCCAGCCGATCCGCGTCCGGGTCGCAGCTCATCACGATGTCAGCATCGACCTGGTCCGCATACTTGCAGGCAGCGTCCATGCTGCGGGGGAGCTCGGGATTGGGCGCCCGAAAGGGGACGTTGGGAAAGCCACCGTCATAGGTCGACTGGGTGGGTTCGATCTGCAGGTCAAAGCCCGCACGGGTCAGTACCTGGGCCACAGTCTGGCGGCCCAGGCCGTGCAGCGCCGTGAACACGATGCGTGCGGCCCGCGCGTGGGGGGTCAGGCCGCAAGCCAGGTTGGTCAGGACATAGGCTTCGTGTACGTCGGGGCCGACGTCCTGGACCAGTCCCGCGGCACGTGCCCGGTCGAGGCTCATGCGCTCGATGTGCCCCACATTGTCGACCTCTTGGGCCATCTCCTGGTCGCGAGGCGGGACTTCCTGGCCGCCCTGGGCGTTGTAGAATTTCCCCCCATTATCGTCGGGTGGATTGTGGCTGGCGCTGATCATCAGACCGGCGTCGGCACCGAGGTGTCGAATGGCAAAGGACAACTCGGGCGTGCTCAGCCAGGCGCCCTTTGGCGGCATGTGGATCGTGATGTCAGCGGCGGCGTAGACTTCAGCGGCGATCTCGGCAAAGGCTCGGCTGGTCATGCCCATGACGGGGTTTGCGGCTTCGGCAAAGAGCTGCTTGCGCGTGTCTTGGAACTCACGGATGTCATAGGTGACGACCACGGAGAGCGGGCCATCGCCCATCGTGCGGCGCATCCAGGCGGCGTGGCCTTGGACGCTGGCGCCCAGTGTCCACGGGTTGAAGCGGTTTGGGCCCACCCCGACGCTGCCCCTACGTCCGCCGGTGCCGAAGGGCAGGATCTGGTAGAAGCTGTCCAGCAGCGTTTCCCAGCGAGCGGCCTGGATCAGGGCGGCGATCTGGGGACAGTAGGCGACAAAGGTGGGGTCACTCAGCCAGCGATCAAGGTTGTCGAGCGCGGCGGTGCGCGCGGCATCTGGTACGTCGATTGACGCGAAGCCGGCACGTGCCTGCGCCAGCGCCCCTGTCTGCGCACTGTGGTTCTGCGCGGCGGGGCTCTGCGCGGTGGTGGTCATCACGGCTCCTGCGTCAGCAGTCCGGTGGTCCAAGACGACTGGGCGATGTCTACGTCACTGCCCCAGCCGTCGCGAATCATGTCATGGAAGGTGCCCTGGGTCGTCTCGAAGGCGACGATTTCCCAGTTGGTGCTGCCATAGCCAAAGGGGTTGCCGAGCTTTGGAAGCACGGCATCAATGTGGCCGCCATCCATCACGATCTCGTGGTAGGCGCCTTCTTCGCCACCCCGCACCAGGACGTGGACGAAGCGGGCGCGACCGTCGGTCTCGATCGTGAATGCTTTGGTCTTGGGGTCGAAGAGGTTGAGCGAGGGAACCTGTTGCAGCTCGGGGAGCGTCGTGGTGGCACCGTCCACGGGAGCCCAGGATGCGCAGATCCCATAGCCGGTGCCGGCACCCAGGCCGCCCACCTGCGCCACGGCGGCCGCGACCCGAGCGGTAGCCCCATCCAGGGAAACCGGTGCGGCGTTCACGTCTACGTCGAAGGTTCCAACCCCCAGCCCAACCGGCGAGAAGCCGCGTTCTGGAAGCACATCGCCCAGCAACACCAGGACCTGCTCGTCACCGCTGAAGCCAACCGAGAGGCCGCCGACATCGACGACGCTGGACTCGGTCAGGCTGGTCGCGGGCGCCAGATCGGCCGAGCCGTTCTCGCCCGCGGTGATCGTCGCGCCGTCGCTCCAGCCCCAGACGACCTTGTCGAGGTCTTCGAACATCAAGCTGATGGCGTCGGTGGCGCCGGCCAGGCCGCTGGTGATGTCGCTGATCGCGAGCGGCGCCGCGATCGTCCAGATGCCCGTGGTGCCTTCAGCGGCCGGCACCGAGTAGGTCTCGGCCGCATCGCGAATGTAGATGTTGGCAGGTACGTTGGCCGTCACTCCATAAAGCGTGACCTCGCGGGGGACGCCGACCAGCAGCGCGGGGTCGAGCAGCAAGGGGCCCTTGACCAGGCTGGGCACAGCGATGCCAAACTTCAGGTCGCCGCCGCCCCCGCTGGGCACGCCGTCCAGGTCGACCGAGCCAGAGATGCTGCCCACCACGGTCTCCAGGTCGGACTTGGCACGGATGGGCACCACAAGGTCCCGTTGCACGGCGCCGACAATCGTCATCGGTATCCGTTCATGGTCCCACACGGTCACCGTGATCGGGTCAGGCGGCGACCACTTGAGTTCGATCTGACCCTTCTTGTCGGTCGTGCCCTCGGGACCTTCGGTGCCCAGGCGCACTCGAGCGCCGGCGTGGGTCTTTCCGGTCTCGGCGTCCACGACATGGACCGTGACGATGCCATCGACTCGCACTTCTACCGGAACGGAGATGACCAGATCGTCGCGAGCCGCTTGGATGTCGGTTGTGCCCCTTTTCAGGGCGGTCACGATCCCGGCCGCATCCACCGTTGCCACCGTCTCATCCCCGCTGGTCCAGTCCGCGTCCGCGTCGGACACGGTGCCATCGTCCCAGGTCGCCAGCAGGCGCATCGACCAACTGGCCGCCGGAGCGACCACCATCGTGGTCGGGTAGAGCGCCAGGTCCGTGGCATAGGGCAGGCCCGGCGTAGTGGTGGTGGTGGTTCCTCCGGTGTCCCCGGTGTCCCCGGTGTCCCCGGTGTCATCTGTGGGTTCGCTGGTGTCCGTCCAGGCGCTGGTGTCGTGGGAGACGTAGCCGTCTCCAGAGTCCCCGGTGTCACCGGAGTCGATGATCGCCGAGTCTTTGCCCGTACACCCCCACATCAGGGCGGCGGCGAGCGCGATGTGGGTAGCCGCGACAAGCACGGGTCCTCCAAGCAGTCGGCGATCAGTGTAGTCGGCAGGTTGGGGTCGGCGCCATGCTCGACATCGAGGTGTCACCGAGCAAGCGCCGCGTTGAAGCGAACCGCCAGCAGGCGGGTGTCGCTGCTGTCAACAGCGACATCGGTCTCTCGGCAGGGTGTGCAGTCGGTGGTGCAGGCGGTCCAGGTGGCGTCGAGTGCCACGGGGCCATCGAAGCTGACGGGCCCGGCACGTCCCAGAAGCACCGCGTCAGAACCGGTATCGCCGGCATTCAGGGTGTCTACGGTGACCGTCAGGTCGCCGTC
>JAADHA010000192.1:0-3786 GCA_013152105.1 Oligoflexia bacterium
CGCAGGCCGGGCAGGTCCGGCGCGGTCGGGATGGCCTGGCCGCGGGCGATGTGGGTGGGATCCAGCATGGTGTCCAGGGTGGTGGCGATGCCCAGGCGCTCGGCCAGATCCAGAGCACTCTGGGCCAGGCCGGGGAGGGCCGCGGCCTGGTCGCTGTCGAGCTGCAAGGCGAGCTGCTGGGGGCGGTAGGCGATCAGCCCGTCGAAGTCGACCCGGAAGGCACCCAGCGCATGCGCCAGGCGCACCATGTCACCCAGCGCCTGGTAGTTCTGGTTCGTGATCACGACGTGAAGGGCCAATAGGGGGGCGGAGAGGCCGCGTTGCCTGCGGGCGTGGCTCAGGCGGCAGGCGTTGCGCACCGTGCGCTTGAAGGCGCCCGGCTGGCCGCGCAGGCGGTCGTGGACCCGGGGGCTCGGGCCATCCAGGCTGACGTGGACCTCGTCCCACTGGTCTGTGAGGAGCTGCTCGGCCAGGTGTGGGCTCAGCAGCGTGCCGTTGGTCGTCAGGACCCCCTCCAGACCACGCTCCTTGATCCGGTGGAGCAGGGCAGGCGTGTCCTTGCGCAGCAGCGGTTCGCCTCCGCCCAGGACGAAGACGCGCCGCACCCCCAGCTCAGCCGCCTCGTCCACCAGGCCAAGCAGGCGCTCGGTCGGCAGCTCCGCCACCGGCGGCTGGTGGCGGTCCGTCGTGTCGCAAAACGCGCAGTCCAGGTTGCAGGCCAATGTTGGATAGATCTCCAGGGTCATTGGGCCCTGGCGTCCCTCGGTTTGCCAGCGCGCGATGCGGGCCGCGATGTGGGCGGGATCCGATGGACTCAGGGCTGGACTCTGCTGGTGGACCTGCTGGTGGACCTGCTGGTGGACCTGCTGGGGGTTCTGGCGGGCGGACTGCACCATGTCACTGTAGCCCCGCCGGGCAGGGCTGCAGCGGGGTAGCCTTCTCAAGTGAGCGCGCCACCCCATCTTCCCGGCAGCTACCTGGTCGTCGAGCTGACCAACCGGTGCAGCCTGGCCTGTGTGCACTGCTCGGTGTCCCAGGGCAAGGCGCACCCTCATCATGCGACCAGCGGCTACCTCGATCCCGGCCTGGCCCTGGGTCTGTTCGACGACCTCGTCGCCGTGCGGGCGCACTTCGACGCGCTCGTCCTCTTCTGGCTGGGCGAGCCCTTGCTCCACCCACACTTCGGACTGATCTGGCGTCATGCTCTGCGGGCGGCGGTGAACCACGGCACCTTCGGCAAGGTAGAGCTCCACACCAACGCGACCCACCTCTCGGCCGACCGGATCCGCCTGGCGCTCAACGACGCGGATGTCGAGCAGCCCTGGCACTTCTCGCTGGACGCCATCGACCGCCAGACCTACCGCGAGATCAAGGGGATGGACCGCTTCGACCGGGTGCAGGAGAACGTCGCCGCTTTCCTTCGGCACAAGGCCCAGACCGGCGCGCGGTGGCCCAGGCCGGTCTTCCAGTTCATCGTTGGCAGCAACAATGTGGCCGAGGTTGGCCGCTTTCGCGAGCACTGGGAGGGTGCCTGCCGACGCCTGGGGCTGCCCGTGCGCAGCGTGGCGGGGCATGTGCCACCAGGCCAGGACGCGGTGGTCTTCTTTCGCCAGCTCGACTGCCCGACCGCCGACCAGCAGCGGGCACAGAACGAAGTCTTCGTCAACGAGATGCGTTGTCAGGGCTTGCCCTTGCCCGACCAGCCGGCGGCCGCCGCCGCCAAACAGGGTCGGTCGGTCCGTCCCCAGCTCCCGACGGCCTGCTCCGGCTTCTGGAAGAGCCCGGTCATCGGCTGGCAGGGGGATGTCACCACCTGCACCCGCGACAACCTGCTCAGAAACCGCATCGGAACGCTGCAAGACCAGCGCTTTTCGGCCTTGTGGTGGGGGCGCGCCATGGCAGAACGCCGGGCGTCTGTCTCCCGCGGTTGCTACGACGGGCTGCCCCTGTGCCAGACCTGCTTCATCCCCCAGAGCCTCAACTACTCCCACCTCTCGTCCGCCGAGATCGCGATCCAGGCGGCCTGGGACGCCGACCATGTCCGGCCTCAGGCCCGCTTGCAGGCTGCCAGGTGAGCGCCGCCCCTCGCCTTGCCGACCGCCTGTTGGACCGCGCTCGCTTGCGCCGGGCGCCCGGCCGGCCGACCCAGGTCCACCTCTCGGTGACCGATCGCTGCTTCCTCCCCTGCAAGCACTGCGACATCTGGAAGAACGAGGGCCCTGACCTGCCCGGCACGGTCTGGGAGGATCTCATCGACCGCCTGGCCCCTTGGCTGGTGCCCGCCAGCATGAACTTCGTCGGGGGCGAGCCCTTGCTGCGCAAGGACCTGGAGTCGCTGATGGCGCGTGCCGTGCAGCAGGGCTTCGATGTCTCCTTCAACACCAACGGCTGGTTGGTCACCGAAAAGCGGGCTCGGGCCATCGCGGACGCCGGGGTGCGCATCGCCTACGTCAGCCTGGACGGCTTTCACAAAGCCACCATCGACCACAGCCGCGGCCGGGCCGGGTCTTGGGACAAGGCCATGGCGGCCATCTCCCACCTCCAGGACGCCGGTGTTCCCCAGGTCATCGTGGCGACCATCCTGCACGCCCGCAGCGCCGCCGAGATCGAGCCCCTGTTGGCCTTCGTCAAGCAGCGTCGTTTGCAGATCGTCGTACAGCCGCTCTACCAGAACTTCGGGTACAACACCTATGACCCCGACTGGTGGCGCCAGTCCGAGCTGTTTCCTCGCGACCAGTCCCAGCTCGACGCCGTCGACCGTGCCCTCGACCGCCTGTCGACCGAGCGCCTGCGAGGGGGCCCGGTCTGCAACGCCGTCGAGCAACTCCAGGCCATGAAAGGCCACTTCCACGCGCCCTCACGGGACAATCACCACATCTGTCGAGCCGGCCACAGCGACATCAGCTTCGACCCCCAGGGTCGTGTGCGGCTGTGCTACTTCCTGGACCCCGTCGGCACAGTCTTCGACGCCAGCCCCCTGCCGCTGATGTGGGATTCGCTGGCCACGCTGCGCCGACGGTGGGAAGTCAGTCGGTGTGAGCGGGGGTGCAATCTGTTGAATTGCAACTTTGAGCGGGACGATCTCTAGGTTTCCAGTGGGGCCTTGGTCACAACAGCGGCCACCCAGGGTGCTGCTGGGGACTTCATCGGACGACTGGTTCGGGAAAGCTTGGGCTTTGACATGGTCACCCTCGGGCCTCCGCCGCGCCCAGGAGCTGCACCGCCCAGTTCGCTCCTTTGTTGCTCCGCCTTCGGACCCAGCGGCTGTTGAGCGAATCGACAAGCTCGATGATGACCGCTTGGCCGCCGGGCACGCCAGCGAGAAGGCCCAACAGGCGAGGCACCTCGTCGACGGCGTTCTCCTTGGTGATTCGCCGCGACAGGGCGCGCGCCTGGCCCAGGGGCGTGTGGTCCTTGTTCGTCTCGGGCTCCTCGACGATCACCATCTCCCCGTAGCCCACCGCCGTCTTGGCCCCCGCCCCCAGGTCGCCGAGGGCCGCCGCGAGCCAGCGCCAGGCGTCGTCCAGGTCCGAGTCCGTGGCGTCGCCGAGGGGTAGCAGGCGGAAAACGAAGGCGACATCTGGCTTGACGACGAGAAAGTGTACCGGGTTCGGATCATCAGCGTCCAGCGGGGTCTTCTGCCTGGAGAATGCCTCGGGGTCGTGGTGGCGGGTGATGATGTCGATCTCGAACAGGCCGTCGGATGGCCAGGTTTCCGGCATGGCGTCCAGGAACGCGATGGTGCCTGCCCGGGCGGCGCGCGGGTCGTCCGGGGTGGGTCCCATG
>JAADHA010000192.1:3860-5740 GCA_013152105.1 Oligoflexia bacterium
GGCATGCCAGTGGCGTGGTCCAGCGAGAAGCCGATGTCGCCAGCGTTGGGGTTGCCCAGGCCGATGGCCAGACGGCCCACCGTGGAGAACAGGCGTCGCTGGCCTTGGAGTGCCTCGGCGACGGCATCCATGCGGGCGTGGTGGCGGGCGAGGAGCGGCGCGGCGGTGGGGAGTCGCGCGATGAAGACCTTCAGCCACTCCCGCCGATCTCCCGACACGATGTCGTAGCGCGGCCCCTTCTTCGAGAGCAGTCGCGGGAAGCGCTCAAAGACCAGGCCCGGGTGAGGGTCCACCGGCGGTCCCAGCTTGCCGGCGGCGTCCCTGGTCCGAAACAGGGCATCAGCCATCGGTGTCTCCCGTCAGCGCGCCGGAGATCAGCTTGGCGGCCTGGAGCAGCTCCTCGGCCTCGATCTCCATGGCCGATCGCAGGGTCGGGGAAGACTCGTCCTCGTCCATCAGCCGGTCGAGGAAGGCCGGGGCACCCTGGGGTACAGCGCCCTCCAACATGCCCCATTTCGTGAATAGCCAGTCGGCCAGGAGCTGGACGAGGCGGTCGTGCCCCTCGCGCGACCAGGTGGCGACCGCCAGGGGCAGGCCCAGGCGTCGCACGCGGAGGGGCGCGTCCTTGAGTGGATCGACCAGCTTCTTGAGCTTGCCGACGCGGGTCGTGTCCAGCAGGAAGCGGGCCCGTGAGTCGGGCAGGCTGGCGTTCATTGCTTCACCTCTACGTCCACGTCCAGCGTCCAGCGCACCAGGCCCTGACCCACGGTGACGTTGCCGCCAAGCTGGCCGTAGCGCTGGTTTTTCTTGACCTTCGCGTGTCTTGGTAGCGCCTCGCGGAGCTTGTCCGTGGGGCCTCTCTTCGTGCCGGGCCGGTCCGCCATGACGACGGCGAACAGGGTGTCCGGCGGTAGGGTCTCCTCGTACCACAGGTTGTCGCTGGTCTTGTGCTTGTGGTTCAGCACGATGCGGGCGCTCACTTGCGTGCCGCGAAGCGCCAGGTCCTGGAGGGTCTCGTCTGGGACCACCACCAAGCGCTCGGCCAGGGCGGCGCGGTCGCTGTCACCGACTTCGCGGGAGACGAAGCGACCGAGCCACTTGGCCAGGGTGTCCACCTGGTCGCTGGCGCTGCAACGCGCGGATGAGAACACCCGGTCCTCCAGGCTGATCGGACCGCTCTGCTTGCTGGGCAGCAGGGCGCTCCCCTCGCCGGGCACCGGGCAGGTGAAGGTGCTCGGGAGCCGGGTCCCCAGGGCGAGCATGAGGCGTCGCAGCCGCTGGATGAGCATCGGCGAGGTGACCATGCGGTACACGCCGGTCAGGGACCGCACCGGGAAGGCCAGTAGCATTCCCTCCAGGAAGACCACATCGCCGGCCTGGAGGTTGACGGTCTTCTCCGTCTTCTGATCGTCCGTCTTCTGATCGTCCATCTTCTGATCGTCCGTCTTCGCCTCGTCCTCGTCCGCCTCCGTCTTCTTGCTGGTGCCAGTCTTGCGCTTCAGGGGGCGGGGGCCGAACAGCGTCTTGACGGCCTTGTAGGCGTCGGTGCCATCCGCCGGCTGGCCGAACCAGTCGCGAACCACGCCCTTGAGAGTGGAGGCGGGCAGGACCGGCAGGCGGGTGTGCGCCTCGCGGGCGATGGGCAGGTCCACCGCACCGGACGCCTGGCCGGTACCGCAGTGGGTGGGGGTGAGGGTCAGGACACCACAGAGCATGGGCTGGCTCATGCGTCGCTCCATTGGTTGGGGAGGAGGGCCACCAGCGCGTGGCCGTAGCCGAAGGTGCGCTCGGCAGGGTCGTCGCCGAGAACGCAGGAATCGTGGAGATCGCGGAGGAGGCCGCTCCGTGCGGGGCCGTCGCCGCCGCGTAGTTCAACCAGC
>JAADHA010000174.1 GCA_013152105.1 Oligoflexia bacterium
GTCCTCGGTGTAGACGCCGTCGAGGACCAGTGCATGGAAGTGCAGATTGAGGTTCAACGTCGAGCCGAAGTGCTGGACCACGGTCGCCAGCGCGTTGGCGGGCGCCCCCGCAGCAGGGCCGCTCGTGGCGCATTCATCAGCAGGGAGTCATCCCGGGCCACGACGTCGGCCTCGCAGGCGTCCCCCGACCCCAGGTCGCTCAGGTCGCGCTCGCCACTGCGGGCGACGAGCGCGCCGCGCAGGACGAGCTAGCGCGTCGCTCTCTTGCCCCCGGCGCCCCTCAGGGACGCAGGTGTTCGGGCAGGAACGCGATGTCGGCCGCCTCGGGGTAGAGGCCCCGGCGGTAGAGGTCCAGCCCCACCTGCTCGCTGGACTCGTCGAGATCGTCCTCGCCCAGCAGCCCCCGGCCGGGTTGCCTGAGCCAGCGCGCGACCTCGCCGGAGACCATGGGCCGGGCGTCCCCCTCGAAGTCGGCGTAGACCCAGTGGGTGGGGAGCGCCTCCCGCTCAAACATGACGAACAGGCCGAAGCGGGCGAAGCGCGTCCCGCAGCTTGGGCAGGGTTCGCGGTAGGACCCGAAGGGGCAGGCCGGTTGGTCGAGGGAGGACGTCGCTCGGACGGTGAAGTAGCCCTCGGGCTCGCCGAGGGGGGTGGCCTCCAGGCCGGTGTCCAGGCCTTCGGCCCTGAGTTCGTCGGTCATGCTGTCTCGACTCAGCTTCATGCTCTGCTGTAGGCGCGTGACTCGCAGGCGACTGACCGGCGTCTCAAGCCCCCCTGGCCGCCTCAACCGCGCGCAGCAGGGCCTCGGGGGTCGCCGGCAGGGTCAGCGCCAGGGGGCCGTCTCCAAAGGCGGCGATGGCTTCTTCCAAGGCCCCGATCACGCCGATGGCCAGCATGAAGGGGGGCTCGCCCACCGCTTTGCTGCCGCCGATGGTGCCGGGCTGGGGCTGGTGCTCCAGCATGCTCACCCGGAAGTCCAGCGGTACGTCGCCGATCGTGGGGATCTTGTAGGTGCTTGGGCCCCGGGTGCTCACCGCGCCCGAGGCGTCGAAGCAGACTTGTTCGGCGGTCAGCCAGCCCAGGCCCTGGATGAAGCCGCCCTCGATCTGGCCAAGGTCGATGCTGGGCACCAGGGAGTCGCCCACGTCGTGCAGGATATCGACCCGGCGGACCCGGTGTTCGCCGGTCAAGCCGTGCAGCTCGACCTCGACCAGGGCCACCCCGTAGGCGAAGTAGAAGAAGGGTTCTCCGCGGCCCGCGTCCCGGTCGTAGTGGATGTTGGGGGTCGCGTAGTAGCCCGTGCTGGACAGGCTGATCTGCTGCGCCCAGCAGGTCTGGGCCAAGGACGAGAAGGCCAGGCTGTTGCCGTCGGGGCCCAGGACCCGTCCGCCCGCGAAGCGCACGGCGGAAGGTTCACAGCCCAGGGCCGAGGCCGCTGCCGGGAGCATCCGGGCGCGGACGGTCTCACAGGCGGCGCGCACGGCCTGGCCGTTGAGGTCACTGCCGCTGCTGGCGGCGGTCGGCGAGGTGTTCGGCACCTTTTCGGTGCTGGTGCTCATCACCCGGATCGCGTCGACCCCGACGCCGAGGACATCGCAAGCCACGGCGCGCATCTTGGTGTGCAGGCCCTGGCCCATCTCGGTGCCGCCGTGGTTGAGCTGGACCGTGCCGTCGGCGTAGACCAGGGCCAGGGCGCCGGCCTGGTTGAGCAGGGCGGCGGTGAAGCTGATGCCGAACTTCAGGGGTTGCAGCGAGATCCCCCGCTTGCACCAGGTCGACTGGGCGTTGAAGTCCGTGATCTGCTGGCGACGGGCGCTGAGATCGGCGGTCTGGACCAGCCGGTCGTGCATGGCGGCGATGCGCGGCGCCGGGACCTGCTGGCCGTAGGGCGTCTGGTCGCGGGGGGCCGCACCGTAGTAGCTGCGTCGTCGCAGGTGCTCGGCCGGGATGCGCAGGACGCGGGCCGCGCGCCGGAAGGCGTCCTCGACGACGGCGATGCCCTGGGGACCGCCGAAGCCGCGAAAGGCCGTGTTGGTCGGCTTGTTCGTGTGGCAGACCTGGCCTTGGAGTCGGCAGTGCTCGATGAAGTAGGCGTTGTCGAGGTGGAAGAGGGCGCGGTCGAGGATGGCGTGGGAGAGGTCGAGGGTCCAGCCCCCGTCGCAGTAGAGGCTGGCGTCGAGGGCGAGCAGGCGGCCGTCGGTGTCGAAGCCCGCGGTGTAGCGTCCCAGGAAGGGGTGCCGCCCGCCAGTGGTGGCCATGTCTTCCTGGCGAGTCAGGCGGATCCTGCAGGGGTGGCCGGTGAGGTGGGCGCCGAGCGCGGCCAGGCAGGCGAAGGCGGTCGACTGGCTCTCTTTGCCACCGAAGCCGCCGCCCATCCGCGGGACCTCGCAACAGACGCGATGGGCGCCGATGCCCAGGACTCGGGCGCTCATCTTCTGGGCCTCGGTCGGGTGCTGGGTGCTGGCCAGGATCTTGATGTTTCCTGCGTCGTCGGGGATGGCCAGGGCGGCCTGGGTCTCCAGGTAGAAGTGGTCCTGGCCGCCGGTTCGGACTTCACCGCGGACGACGATGGGGGCCGAGGACAAGGCGGTTTCGATGTCGCCCCGGGCGATGACGTGGGGGGTGCCGTGGAAGCGCCCGGCCGCGATCGCGTCGTCGATGTCCAGCACGGCGGGGAGCGGATCCACCGTGAGGGTGACGGCCTGCGCGGCGACGCGCGCCTGGTCGCGGCTTTGGGCCAGGACCAGGGCGACGGCTTGGCCGTTGAAGGCGATCTGGTCGGTGGCCAGCAGCAGCTCGTCATGCTGCACCGGGCCGATGGTGGGGTGGCCGGGGATGTCCCTGGCCGTGAGCACGGCGGCGACGCCGGGCATGGCCCTGGCGGTAGCGGTGTTGATGGCCTGGAGCTTGCCGCGCGCGGTGTTGGCGCGGACCAGCACGCCGTGGAGCAGGCCGGGCGGGTCGAGCAGGTCGTCGACGTAGCGGGCGCGACCGGTCACGTGGCCGACCGCGCTGTCGTGGGGGCCGGGCTGGTGCAGAGGCGAGGGGAAACTCATCGGACGCCTCCGTCGCTCATCACCGTGCCAGTGTGGCGAGCGTGGATCGAAACCTGAGCTTGGTTCTGGGTCTCTTCGAAGAATCCCAGCAGCAGATTTCGCGCCACGGTGCGGCGGTACCAGGCGCTGGCCCGCTGATCGCCGATCGGCGCGAAGTCGTCCTGGAGCGCACGCTGCGCGCTTGCGACGGTCTCCACGGTCCAGGGCTGGCCCAACAGCGCGGTCTCTGCCCCTTGTGCTCGGGCCGGGATTGCGGCCATGCCGCCGTAGGCGAGGCGGGCCGAGACCACCCGCCCGTCGTGGGTCTGGACCGCGAAGCACGCGCTGACCGCGCTGATGTCCAGCTCGCGGCGACGGGAGACCTTGTAGGCGCCCAGGCGCGTGGTGGGGGAGGGCAGGGGAATGTGGACCGCGCGGAGCAGCTCGCCCTGCTGGAGGGCGGTCTTGCGATAGGCCAGGAAGAACTTGTCGACCGGGAGCGAGCGCTGTCCACCCGGGCCGACGATGCTCAGCCGGGCTCCCAGGGCCAGCAGCACCGGCGGAAGGTCACCGATCGGCGACGCATTGCACAGGTTTCCGCCGATCGTGGCGCGGTGCTTGATCTGGCGGCTGCCGAAGTAGCGCAGCATGCGGTGGAGCACGGGCAGGTGGTCCGCGCTCCAGGCTTCGAGATCGGTCAGCGGGACCGCGGCGCCGATGATGGCGT
>JAADHA010000172.1 GCA_013152105.1 Oligoflexia bacterium
TCCAGCACAGGAAGCTGGCCAGACAGGCGCCGCCGTCACTGGCGCGCTGGTCTTGAAAAGCCCGCAGGCGGTCGAGGTGATCCAGGCGCTCATCCAGGGTCTCGTCGAAGCCGATCACCATCGTGGCCGTACTGCCCAGGCCAGCGTCGAGCACGGCGCCCTGGGCTTCGTAGAAGTCATCGACTTTGTACTTTCCCGGGCTGTGGCGCAGCCGGAAGCCATCGGCCAGGACCTCGGAGCCCCCGCCGCTGATCCAGCGCGTGCCGCTGTCCTTGAACCGCCGCGCGCCGTCCTGGTAGGAGATCCCCGTGCGCTTGCAGACGAACATGAACTCGGCGACCGTCATCTCGTAGTAGGTCAGGGACTGGGGGAAGCGGGCCCGCAAACCCTGGAACAGGTGGGTATAGTCCTCGATCCGCAGGCCGGGGTGAAAGCCCCCGTTGAACGAGACCATCGTCCCGCCCAGGCTGATGATCCCGGCGATCCGTCGAGCGACCTGGTCCGGTGTCAGCAGGTAGCCGTCCTTGGCCCCGGGAAAGCGGTAAAAGGCGCAGTAGTCGCAGCGGGCCACGCAGATGTTCGTGTAGTTGACGATGCCCATGACCAGGTAGGTGGCCTGATCTGGCGGGTGGTAGCGGGCCCGCACGCGGGTCGCCAGGTCGCGCAGTTCTTCGTCGCTGGCCTGTTCCCAAAGCCACGAGGCGGCGGTCCGATCGACGCGTGCCCCGGCGTCGATCTGCGCGCGGATCCGGTCCAGCATGATGCCTCCAGCGGGGACCTGAACCCTATCCTGACCGGAACGAGCGAGCAGTCAGCCGCACCCCTGCCAGGCACGGATCAGTCCGTCGGTGTCGGGTCTGTCGGTGTCGGGTCTGTCGGTGTCGGGTCTGTCGGTGTCGGGTCTGTCGGTGTCGGGTCTGTCGGTGTCGGACGTTCTGGGTAGAGCCGTAGAGCACGACGTGTTCGCCGGGCCGCAGGACGTGTGCCGGGTCTGGGATGGGCACGACTGTGCGGTCGGACTCGATGGCCAGGACTTGGAGTTGGAAGGCTCGGAGGTTGGCGTCCCGCAGGGGGATGCCCGCCAGGCGGCTGCCCTGCGGGACCTCGATCCGGCTGATGGCGAAGCCCGGCTTGTACTGCAACAGCTCTTCGTGCGGCACACTGTCGGGTCCCATGCGCCGGGTCAGCCAGCGCCGAATGGGGGCTGCCATCAGCAGGTGAAGTCCACGGCGGCGAGCCATGAACATCAGGAGGACCACCGCGACGAAGAGGATGGCAATGTTGATGCCCGTCTCGACCGGGGTCTGCAAGGCCACCGTCGACACCAGGGTCGCGACGACCGTAGCGCTGCTGGCGTAGCCGATGAGGATCAGCATGAGCGTGATCCGTCGGCGCACCGGGTGGCTCACGACCAGCTCGGAGATGCGGGTTGTGAAGCCCGTGCCGGTCACGGCAGAGAGGGCTTGGAACTGCGCCGTGTCCCAGTCCAGGCCCGTGAGCTGGTAGGCGACCGTGCCGAACAGCACGATGAAGTACACGACAACCACGATCAGCAGGAGCGCGACGACGGAGCCCATGGCGCATCGTAGCCCGAATGGGGTCGCCCCCCCACCAGGAGACCGAACCGCGCCCAGCCTGATAGCCTCACCAGGTGAACCAGACCTTCCACCACGTCCTGACCGTGCGCTTCGGAGAGTGCGATCCGGCCGGCGTCGTCTACTACCCGCGCTACTTCGACTGGTTCCACCGGACGATGGAAGCCTGGTTCGGCGAGGGCCTGGGTCAGCCCTACCACCAGGTCTTGCGCGAGCTGGGCTTTCCCTCGGTTCACGCCGAAGCCGACTACAAGGCGCCCTGCCATATGGGCGAGCGGATCCGCGTCGACCTGATCGTGACCCGCCTGGGGCACGCCTCGGTCACGCTGGGCCTCAGCGCCTGGGGCACCGACGGCGTCCTGCGGGCTACCGGCCAGGTCGTCATCGTGGTGATCAAGATGAACCCCGGCGGCGCCGACCACTTCAAGCTGCGACCACTGCCGCGGGCCATTCACGACGCCATGCGGCAGTTCCTGGTGGACGAGCTGGTGGACGAGCAGCCGGACAGCCCAGCATCCTAATGCACACGCCCAGACCACCGCGAACCCGCTCGTCGCGCCAGGCTGGACAGCGACCCACGCCAGGCGAACGCCGTTAGCACCGCAAGGGCGGGAGCCCACCACACTGTGGACTCGGTCCCCAACAGTCCCAGCTCGAAGGGTCGGGTGCTCAGTGGATAGAACAGCAGGTAGCCCGCTCCTGCGTGATCCTGAAGCAGGTCGAAGAGCAGGTGCAGAGCCATGCCACCCAACAGGTTGATGAACACCGCACGGCGCTGGTCGACCCGGAAGAGCGTCGCCAGACCCAACGAAGTGAGCACCATTCCGACCGGCAGGTGGAAGGGCTCCCAGCCGTTGAGGAGGATCGGCGGAAGCTCGCCGACGCGTCGCTGAACCACGGTCAGCACGTCGACCGGGAGTCGGCCGAGCAGGTCCGGCAGCACGCTACCCGCCACGAAGCTGGCCAGGTGAAGCGGCTGGGAGGGACGCACCACCTGCTGCCCGCGTTTGGCGAGCAGAGCCAGGCAGGCATGGGTGACGAGATCAGCCACGCTCCACCACGCCCCCCGGTGCGACCCGGAAACCCAAGGGCAGCGCCATCAGGCCGACGATCATGCCCACCACACCCAGCGCCTGCTTGACCCGACGGTAGCGATGCACCACCAGTTCGCGGGCCTGGACCGACAGGTCATCGGCGCGAAAGGTGCCCTGTACGGTCACCACCTGGCCCACATCCAGATCCGGCCTGCCACCGCTCAGGGCGTCGGTGTGTACGACGACCGTGCGCCCCTGGTGGCTGAGTTCGACGATGCCCGCCTGCGGTGGTGTCTGCACATGCCACAACAAGAGCATCAGATCCGCCCCGTCCGAAGCCTGGGGATCCCGCAGCGCGGCCCGAAGACCGGCCGGTCGGGTGAGCATGAAGCGGGTCGTGCCCTGGCCCAACAGTACCAAGGCGATCACACAGAACAACACGATGCCCGCGTCCCGAAGGCGAGCGGTGTTCACTGCGGTGGCCGGGGAGGATGGGCGGTCATGGTGGTTCCCTTGGGCACTCGGACGGTTCACTCAGACGGTTCAGCGACAACCATGGTATCCGGCTACGCCGGTCAGGCTTGCATGGATCCTGGGGTGCCAGTCCCCCTTCGGTGGGTTTGCTCACTGAAGACCCTAACCATGCACTCGCTCCATGTACTCGCTCCATGTACTCGCTGACCGACCGAGGGTGCCCAGGGCCGCACGCCGTCCCGCTTCGTCCGGGAAGAGCGTGAGGCGCCCGCGCGGGGCGCGCCGATCCGGGTACTTCGCAACAGCGATCTGGATGGTGATCCGCTCGTCGCTGGGCGTGGCCCCCGAATGTCGATGAACCAGACCCCGCCCAGATCGATGTCGGTGCCCTCGGCGAAGAGGCCGGCCGGCCAGGAGCGGCAGGGCCAAGCAGGCTGAGGGCGGCGAGGGACCGCGTGCCCGGCCCAGGGTGTTCATGACGCCGCGGATGCCCCAGGCCGTCCATGGTTAGGAGCCCTCACCCGGGTGGGCCTGCCCCCTCGGCCTCGGAGTACGCAGCGTGAAGATCGCCTTCCTCAACAGCGGCCTGCAGATGCGTGGCGGCGCCGACCGGTGGCTGCTGAACGCCATCACCGCCCTGCGTCAAGCCTGGCCGGGGCTGGAGACGACCCTGCTGGTCGGGCGAGAGGACCCCGCCCTGCCCGGACATGAGCGCGAAGGCATCGGACCGGTCCAGCGGGTCAAGGGGCTGGATCGGCGCGGCCTGCGCACCAGCGGAGCCAAGGCCGCCACACGACGCCTGGACCAGGCCCTCGACCGGCTCCAGCCCGACCGCGTACACTGCAACGACATCGTCGATCCCGATCTGTTGGCGCTCGTAGCCGCCACCGGCCGCGGCGTCGCCACCGTGCAGGACCACCGTCACTTCTGTCCCGGCCCGGGCAAGGTCCTGCCCGACGGCGAAGCCTGCACCCACCGCCTGGGCCCAGCCTGTGCCGCCTGCTTGCCGGACGCCGAGTATCGGGCGCGGCTGCTGGACCTGACCGCGCGCCGCCTGGCCGCCCTGCGCCAGATGCGCACTGTAACGGTGTTATCGCCCTATATGCAGGCCGAACTGGCCGCCGAAGGCGTACAGGCCAGCGTGACCCCGCCGATGGTGGATTACCTGCCCCGCCTGCCCAGGCGCCCACCTCGACACCACCTCTTTGTCGGCCGCCTGGCCCGCCACAAGGGCATCCATGTCGCCCTCCAGGCCGCCAGTATGACCACCCTGCCGCTGGTCGTCGCCGGCGACGGTCCCGTCGACGTGCCTGGCAGCCGGGGCTGGGTCGACCGCCGCCAGCTCGCCGAGCTGCTGGCCGAGGCCGCGTCGCTGTGGGTGCCCAGCCTGTGGGCCGAGCCCTTCGGCATCGTCGGACTCGAGGCCCTGACGGCGGGGGTACCCGTCATCGGCACCGATCGCGGCGGCATGGGTGCCTGGCTGGTCCACGAACAGACCGGCCTGGTCGTGCCC
>JAADHA010000013.1 GCA_013152105.1 Oligoflexia bacterium
GACGGCCTGGTGGCGCTGGGGGCGCAGCGGACCTGGGCCTGGGCGCCCAGCACCTGGACGGCACCCAGCGTGGTCAGCATCATGTCGGGCATGCCGGTCCGACAGCATGGCTGGGACTTCCCCTTTCCCAAGAAGATGGACGCCGCCCACCAGACCTACCCTCCGCTGCCCGATGTCCCGCTGCTGGCCGAGGCCCTGGGACAGGCCGGCTTCCACACCTCCGGGCTCTACGCCAACCGCCTGTTGGGCCAGGGGCTGGGCTTTGGACGTGGCTTTGACCAGTGGGTGTGGGGCGAGGACGACGCGCTGGTCAGCCAGGCGGTGCAGGATGTCGCAGCCTGGGATCCAGACCAGCGCTATTTCGTCTACCTGCACCTGATGGGCCCCCACCACCCGCTTGCCCCCTCGGTTCGCAGCCGCGCGCACTGGGGCATGACGAAGAAGGACCTGGGCCGTGATGGGGCCATTGGCCTGCCCGAGGTTCGCGAGGGTGGTCCCCTGGAGCAGACGCTGTACTTCCGTGCCTACCACGCCGCGGTCGAGGACACGGACGACCGTCTGGGCCAACTGATGCGCGTCCTGCGCCCGGTGCTGGATCACACGGCGCTGATCATCACCAGTGACCACGGCGAACTGCTGGGCGAGCACAACCGCCTTGGGCACCAGGCGGGGGTCTTCGAACCGCTCACCCGCGTGCCCTTTGTGGCCGTCCACGCGCCTGCTCTGTCACCGCTGATGTCCGTGGCTGCGCTGGCCTCGGTGGCCACCAAGGCCGCGGGCGTACCCCACGACTGGCCGACATCCTTCGACGACATCACGCTGCTGGTGGCCCAGCGCGAGGGTGACGTGGAGTTGAGCCTGGACGGTGTTCACAAGGGCGTGTGGGATCCGTCTATTTACGGGGATCCGGTCAGCTTCGATCTGTCGGTGGATCCGGGCGAGCAGCATCCGATCCGGCCCGTCCCGCAGGCGATCCTGCAAGCCCGCGCCACCTTCGACGCCCAGGTGCCGGCGGGCTCGCTCCAGGCCGAGGAGGGCGGCATGTCGGACGAACTGCGGCAGGCGCTTGAACAGTTGGGCTATCTCGGCGGCTAGGGCGGCAATGGCAATAGGGCGGTACCGGTGCCGTTTATCGAAGCGCCCGCATGAGCGCGTCGAGCGCCAGGCCCACCAGCCCCCAACCGCCCTGTCCGTGCTGGTGGGAGTGGTCGATCTGGTCGAGCTGGGTGAACGTGCGCTTGGTCCGCAGGCGGTCCAGGGCCATGTCGACGGCGACGGTGTCGCCATTGGGGTTCGACTTGCGGTCGTGCTCGGCACTCAGACGTTCCAGGGTCTGGGCCATAGCGTCGGGATCCAGCAGGGCCAGGGGCGCCCCGCAGTGGGTGCAGGCCGCGGTCTTCTGGATGTCGACAGGCGCTCCGCAGTTGCTGCAGTTGACCGAGCTGACCTGTTCACGGAGCTTCCGGAGCTTCGCGCCGCTCAGCGGCCGGACGCAGTCCTTTTCACGCAGCAATTCGAAGTAGGTGATGAAGTGGCCGTGGCCCTTTTGGCAGGCGCTGACGGTGTACTGGATGGTGTTGGTCCGTCGCTTTGACGGTTTGAGCTGGCCCGTGCAGCGTGGGCAAGGCATGGTCTGAGGCAGCGGCTGTCGGTCCTGCTGGTAGCGCGCCTGCATCGACTGGATCAGGGCCAGCACGCCGCCAGCCGTCAGGCCCAGGTTTTCGAGCTTGTCAAACCAGATGGCGTTGCAGTGGTGGCAGATGTCCAGCGCGACTTCGCGGCCGTAGTGACCGGCGTAGGTCTCGGCGAGCATCGGCCGGTGGCAGGCGGGGCAAGGCACGGTCATGGGGGTCTCCGGGGCGCTTGAACGCCGCCTAGAATAGCGCCGTGATCGGGTAGGGGCGATGGCCGAGTGGATGGGCTTCCTGGTAGGCTGCTGTGCCCTCAGCCAAGTATCGGAGTCGCTGTGAACTGTGCCGTCCTCGGAGCCGGGTCCTGGGGCACCGCCCTGGCCATTCAGCTTGCCCGTACCAACCCCCAGGTCCGCCTGTGGGACCACCGCGCCGATCGCGCGCAAGAGCTGCAGCGGGACCGCCAGAACCCCCGCTACCTGCCGGATGTGCGCTTTCCCGATGCGCTTCATGTCAGCGGCGACCTTCTCTGGACCCTGGACGGCGCCCAGGTGATCATCATCGTCGTGCCCAGCCAGACCGTGCGCCAGGTGATGGGCCTCGCGGCGCCCCTGATCGGCGACGACGCTGTCATCTGCTGCGCCAGCAAGGGGGTCGAGGTCGGCAGCCTGATGACCATGAGCCAAGTGCTCGAAGAGGTCCTTCCGGCAAGCTTCCACGATCACCTGACCTTCCTGGCGGGACCCTCTTTTGCCAAAGAGGTCGCGGTTGGGCTGCCGACCGCCGTCGTGGTGGCCGGTCACCACCAGCGCCCCGCCGATCTGGTCGGCCAGGCGCTGCACGGCGGTGCGATGCGGGCCTACACCACGACCGATGTGGTCGGCGCTGAGCTCGGCGGTGCCCTCAAGAACGTGATCGCGATCGCCTGCGGCGTGGCCGATGGCATGGGGGCCGGACTCAACGCACGCGCGGCCTTGATCACCCGAGGCCTGGCAGAGATCACCCGCCTCGCCGTGGCGCTGGGCGCCAACCCCTTGACCCTGTCGGGGCTGGCCGGCATGGGTGACCTGGTGCTGACCTGCACGGGCGACCTGTCCCGAAATCGGCGGGTCGGCCTGGGACTCGGACAGGGCAAGCAGCTCGACGCGATCCTGTTGGAATTGGGGCAGGTGGCCGAGGGTGTCATCACCGCGAAGAGCAGTCGAGAGCTGGCGCATCGCCAGGGTGTCGAGATGCCCATCTCCGACGAGATCTACCAGATGCTCTACCAGGACAAGCCGGTCGCGGCGGCCCTGATGGCGCTGATGGGGCGGTCACGAAAGGCCGAGCGCGACGACGAGCGATAGGGTGGGCCCTCTCCGCCGATCTCCAACCGGAAGCGCGCCATGAGTCGACCCGTCCCCGAGCACAAGCTCCGCGAGCAGATCGTCCGCTTCAGCCACCTCTGCTATGAGCGCCACTTGCTGGTAGCGATGGACGGCAACCTGTCGGTGTTGATGCCCGATGGCAACATCTTGTGTACCCAGGCGGGCTGCCACAAGGGCTTCTTGACCGAGGGCGAGCTGGTTGTGATCGACCGCCAGGGCAAGCGGCTCCGAGGGCGAGGCCGGCCGACCAGCGAGATGGCGATGCACCTGGCCTGCTACGACCAGCGGCCGGACGTGCGGGCGGTGATCCACACCCACCCGCCGATCAGCGTCGCCTTCACCATCGCCGGGGTCAGCATGGCCCGCTGCGTGCTCCCCGAGGTCGTCCTGACTTTGGGCACTGTGCCGACCGTCGCCTACGAGACCACCGGAACCCAGGCCCTGGCTGACCGGATCCGTACGCACATCCAGCACCACGACGCCATCCTGATGGACCGTCACGGGGCGGTCACGGTCGGCGGCAGCCTGCTCGAAGCCTTCTGCCGGCTGGAGACGATGGAGCACACCGCGCTCATCACCAAGACCGCGCGGGACCTGGGGAATGTGCGCGAGCTTCCCTCGGACGAGGCCGTCCACCTGCGCAAGCTGGGGCTCTTGCGCTACGGTGGGCCTCCGGCGGCCCTCGCCAAGGTCCACGACGAGGGCGCCGACCTGCCTGAAGTCTGCATGGGCTGTTCGGGCTGCACCAACCCGGG
>JAADHA010000301.1 GCA_013152105.1 Oligoflexia bacterium
GGCGTGTCGCCGCCGATGCGGGGGGAGGGCTTGTCCTCCCCCCGCCAGAAAGAGCGCACCGGACATTGTCGCAGACAATGACCGGTGCCGACCCGCGCTAACGTGCAAGCCTGTGCCACCCCCGGAACTCCGCATGCTGCTTCAGCTCGCCCTGGCTTGCGCGAAGACGCACCCGCCCCCCGCGGTGGTCACCTTCCCACCGCCGGTGATCACGCTGTCGCAGCAGCCCGTCGAACAGCCCGTCGAGCAGCCCGTCGAACAGCCCGTCGAACAGCCCGTCGAACACCCTGTCGACGACAGCCTCAGAGATCCAGGCAGCGCCGCCATCGACGCCCCGGTCGGGGACTACTACGATCCCGTACCCGATCTTTTGGCCGACTGTCAGCTCAGAGTGGACCAGCAGGACACCTGGCTGGCGGAGCTCGCCTGCCCCGGCGATCGCGTACTGACCGACCATCGCGGCGACGCCGTGCCATCGCAAGGCGACGCGCTCGGCGACGTGATGGAGACCCTGGCGACGCTGGGCCTGACATCCCTTCCCCGCCAGCAGACCGTCGCGCTACCCGGAACCCAGACCGTCGCCACCGTCGTCGACACCGCCGGACCCGGACCCGCCCTCATCGCCTGGGTGGCATGGACTGACGGGCCCACCCCACAGGTGCTCACCTGCATGGCGCTGCAGGGCGACACCGACGCCCAGCCCTGGTGCCTGGCGGCGATGGCATCCATGTTGGTCCCAGCCGCCGACTGATCATCGGCTGATCATCGGCGGCTCAGTCTTCTACCAGCATCCGCTCCAGCGCGTCCTCCAACCGCGACAGCTCGGCCCGCAGCATGGGCCAGTTGGTCGCCGCCAGGTCGATGTCCTGGTCCCGCCCCGCGGCCTCGACCGTCATCGCGCTGGCGCGGAGATCCACGGCCCCGATATTGCCGGCGGCACCACACAGGGCGTGAGCCGCGCGCGCCACGCCCGCTGCGTCCTCGTCCGCCAAGGCGGTCTCCAGGTGCTGTCGATGGATTGGGATCTCCGCCAGCATCAGCCGGCCCAGGTCGGCTGCCAGGTCATCGTCCCCCCCCGTGAGCTGGTCCAGCCGGACCCGGTCGATGGCCCCCGCCGGGTCGAGCACAAGGACAGGCACCAGATCCTGGACTGGCTGCTCTACCACCGCCCCTGGGTCAGCCGGGTCCAGGTCAGGCGAGGGCGCGAAGGGACCGAGTCGATACCGGTTGAGCATGTCGAGCAGAGCCTGACGATCCAGCGGCTTGGTCAGGTAACCGTCCATGCCCTGGCCCAGCAGCCGCTCGCGATCACCCGCCATCGCGTGAGCCGTGAGCGCCACGATGGGGACGCGAGGCCGACCGCTCGCCGCCTCGGCCGCCCGGATCTGGCGAGTGGCCTCGGGTCCATCGACGTGGGGCATGCGAACGTCCATCAACACCAGCTCATAGCGCCCTTCTTCGACTGCCTGCACCGCCTCACGCCCATCTTCGACCACGTGAACCTGCGCGCCATGGGCTGAGAGCAGGGCCGACACCAGCTCGCGATTCACGGCGTGGTCATCGGCCACCAAGACGCGAACCCGTCCCCCCGGGTCGGTCGTCGGGTCGGTGTCGATCGAGGGATTCGACATGCTGCAACCGACCGCCGCCAGGACCGCCTCCATCAGCTCGGCGGCCCGGACAGGCTTGGCGATGGTCGCGTTCACGCCCAGCGCGCGGCTGCGTCGATACTGGTCTGCCGGTGCGCCGGCGGGCAACATGAACACCGTCGCGCCGACCTGGCCGGGGTGCAAGGCCAGGGTCCGAAGCACATCCCAACCGTCGACTTCGGGCATATCGCTGTCCAGGAGCAGCAGCGGATAGGTTCGGCCCGCAGCCCGAGCCTGGTCCAAGGCGGCCAGGGCCTTGCTGCCATCCTCGGCCACCGTGACGTCGATCCGCCATGCATCCAGCTCACGGACAATGGCCTGCGCCACATCAGCGTTGTCCTCGGCCAACAAGACCGGGAGCCCAGCCAACAGGACCGGGTCGAGGTGGGTGATCTCGTCGTCGGCGTCGGGTAGCCCAAGGCGCAGGACGAAGGAGAAGGCGCTCCCCTCGCCCACGGTGCTGTCGACCTCGAGCACGCCTCCCATTCGTCGCACCAGCTCGGTGCAGATCGCCAGGCCCAGGCCGGTGCCCCGTCCCTCCCCGGCCGCGCCCTGGACAAAGGGCTGGAGGATGGCCGACTGTTCCTCGACCGGAATGCCAGGCCCCGTGTCCTGGACGACGAAGCGAACCCCCAGCCGGCCCTGGTACTCGGTCGTGGCCCTGGCGCGCAGCACGACCTGCCCACGCTCGGTGAACTTCACCGCGTTGCCCAACAGGTTGACCAACACCTGGCGCAAGCGAACGGGGTCGCCCACCAACTTCCGGGGCAGGTCCGCCGGGGCATCCAGGACCAGCTCCAGGCCCTTGGGCGCGGCCTGGGCGCCCACCATGCGCAGCGAGTCCTCCAGGCAGGGGCGCAGCTTGAAGGGCTCGTCGGCCAGCGAGAGGCGGCCGTCTTCCAGACGGGCCAGGTCGAGGAGATCGTCAACCAGGATCAGCAGCGCTTCCGCCGAGGCGTGGGCCTGGAGCAGGTAGCGGCGCTGGGTCTCGTCCAGATCGCTGTCCAGGGCCAGCTCTGTCATCCCCAGGACACCGCTGAGAGGCGTGCGCAGCTCGTGGCTCATCCGCGCCAGAAAGCGCTGACGAGCCTGGCCAGCGTCGCGTGCGTCGGCCAGGGCCCGAGCGAGCAGGCTGTTCTGCTCGTCCACCCGCCGCCGGTGGCCGTCCATCACCTGGGCCAATTCCTCGGGGCGCATGCCGGAGTCCGTGCCAACAAGCACGGTCAAGACCAGCCCCAGGATCAACAAGCCGTGCGAGCTGAGGGGGGCTGTCGCCACCAGCCCCGCACCCATCAGCAGGTCATTGGCCACCGCGGCGGTCCAGCACACGGCCCCGACCAACACCAGCACGCAGAGGTAGAGATCCAGGGGCAGGCGGCGCAGCAGCGCCACCAGGGCCAGCAACACGCCGCTCAACGCGACCAGGGACAGCCCCAGCTTGACCGGGCCCGGGTCGGCCAGCACGAACGATGCGCCGCCCATGCCAACGCGAATGAACAAGCTCGGAGGCGAGAAATTTGCGACGGTCACCAACAGGACCGCGCCGCCCAGACACACCACCGCGGCCCAGGCGCCGAAGTGCTTCGGCAGGACCAGGCGTCGCGTCGTTCCGACGACCCCCAACAAGCCGGCGACGACCGGGAGCAAGGCCACGACGCTGACCGCCTGCCAACGCGCCGCAAGGTCCGGGTCCAAGGGAAAGGTCCCGATCTCGAAGGACCGCGCCACGCACCAGGCCACGGCCCCCGACGCCCAGACCCAACCCCACATATGAACCTGAGCGCCCATGCGAACGGCCCAGGAGAACAGGTGTTGCAACAGAATGGCGGCAGAGAAGCCGGCGGTGAGCAGCACGAAGAGCTGCTCGGCGCTGAGGGCAGGCACAGGGCTCACAGAACCAAGCGTAGCGGACGCGGCCGGTCCAGGCGCTTAAGTGGCAGGGACCGCACCCTAGGAGCCACAGTATGCGCCCCACCCTTCTGCATTTCATCTCCGCTGTCATCGCCGGCGCAAGCCTGGCCCTGGCACCTCTGCCCGCACGCGCCAGCACCACCACCGCGCAGCCCGTCCAGCCTGACGAAGACGCCGGCCG
>JAADHA010000505.1 GCA_013152105.1 Oligoflexia bacterium
CGTGGTGCTCACAACCTGGTGCGGCCCTCGCGGGATCATCCACAGCTCAACCTGAAGCGCCCGCGGTGCGCACCAGCCAACACAGATAGACTGGATTTCAACAAATATTATGCCATCTATTATACTCCGACCTCTACCTGTGGACACGTCGAAAACCGCGATGGCTACTGCTCCATGATGCGCCATCTCAGGAGGTCTGGACCCCAGCTACCATGGGCGCAAGCGACAGGCAGACCGGATCAACTCGGGCGGTCCTCGCGTGCCCTGCGAGCGCGGGCGACCACCAGACACGCCAGGATCAGCCCCAGCTTCCAGCGACCGGAGCCTGTGGGCGAAGACGCGCAGCCGCATGCGCCAGGAGGGACCCCGGATCCAGGTTGGGCCTCTTCGGGCGGCGAGGGAACGATGCCGTCCTCGCCGAACTCGAAGGCGCCAAGGTCCGGGGCCGCGCCATCACTGTCATCGCCGAGGTCCACACCCGCGTCAATGGCCGGCGAGCCCTTCGACAGCCCCAGATTGGTGGGAAAGTCAATGAAGAGGGGGTCGGCGACCAAGGACGTGGAGTCCCCATCGGGTGAGTCGGTGAAGCCCTCGTCGACGCTGTAGAACAGGTTGTGGTCCATTTGAAGCGACAGCTCGTCCAGGGCCAGCTCCGAGCCGTCACGGGCGGCCAGGGGCTCATACAGCGGCAGGCCAAAGTTGGCGAAGATGTTGTTCTGGAAGACCGCCGTGTGTTCGGGTCCGACGCCGGATTCGGTGATGATGAAGCCGCCCGAGACGCCGTCCGGGTTCATCGGGTGTGGGTCGGTGTTGTCGAAGACCACCACGGTGTTCTGGCGAAAAGTCAGATCCTGCACAAAGCCCACACGAACAGGCCACCCGTTGATCTTGTACATCCCCACGACGTTTCGCTCGAAGAGCATATTGTCGAGCAGGATCTCCGTGTCATCGCAGCCGCTGGTCTGGCCCTCTTGACCCAGCTCCAGGGCGTATTGGCTGGTGGAGTACATCACCGAGTCGTGGACCCAGGTGTCAGCGTTGCCACCCTTTGCGGACAGTGCGTTGAAGTTGTTGCCGTGGATGTAGTCACCCCCGACCTCACAGCCCAGGCAACCGAACAGGTCGATACCGTCTCCGTTCAGAAGGTTGCCATCGGAGTCAATACAACCCAGGCCGTTCCGGGCGATCTCGGAGTCGATGACCCGGACATCCTCAGCACCGCAGTAGGTGCCGATGCCATCGTAGCCCCCATCGTGAACGTAGAGGTCGATGAAATCGAAGTGTGTGCCATTGCCGAAGATGACGCGGTTGTCCTGGCCACACTGTGGGTCCGATGTGAGCTCGATATGCTCGACGATGAAGCCACTTCCATTGAAGCTGATGGCATAACCGTGCTTCGCCGTGACCAAGGGCCGTGCGTCAGTCACCCCGATGATGTGGATGCGATTGTCCTCTGGGCACTTGGCCCACAGGTTGATGTCTTCGACATAGGACGAGGCCGTGAGCTCGATGGTGTCCCCACAAGCCGCGATCGCCAGGGCGTCGCCAATCGACTCGCCCTCGCCGACGGTGTAGGTCGCGGCCCGCGCAGTTGATGCGACCAGAACGAACAACATCAGCAGGACGCTACGAAGGGCGGAGGGGGTCAGGATGCACCTCGGTGTGAAGTCGGAGTGTCGCACGTGGGTTGGACCCAGCAGACTCGCGTGTCCGAAGGCGCGAGCCGGACCGCCTCACAACCCCAGCCCCATCCACCGCTTGTCCCCGGCGCGAGGCCCGTGGCTCTCCAGCACGACCGGAACACCGAGGGCGGTGGCCACGGCGGCGCGGGTGTCCACGGCCTCGACGATGGGCTCGACGCCGGCGAGCCTGGCGCCCAGGCGCTGGCGGTGGGCGAGATCACCGGGGGGCCCCGGGTCCAGGTCGGAGACGGTGCGCGGACCATCCCGGTAGGCGACGCAGGCCCGCCCTGGGTCGGTGTCCAGCCAGGTCAGCCCGACGCCGTCGAGGCCCCCGAGCACCCGGGCGGCGTAGCGCAGCAGCACGGTGTCGAGCAGGCCCGTGCGGAAGGTCCCCTGCCAGCCGAGGTCGCCGTTGTGGGGCTCGGGAATGTGCACAGAGCCGGCGGTGGGGAAGGGGCCGGGGCCGTGCCGCACGGCGTAGCTGCGGGTGAGGCCCAGCCGGAAGGCCTCGCGCCCGTCGAGCAGGGCCAAGGCTTTGCGGAAGGTGCAGTCGCTCCAGGTGGTGTGGGGGTGGAAACCCCAGTCCTCGTCGAGCAGCACGCCCTGTGCTCCCTCGAAGACCACGCGCCGGTACCGGGCGACGATCTCGCGCGAGTCCGGCACCACCCGCAGGCGCCGGCCGAGATCGAGCAGGTCGCGCGCCACGCGATCCACCGGGAGCGCGAAGACCGCGCCCTCGCCCGCTGCGCCCTCGCCCGCTGCGCCCTCGCCCTGGCCCTGGCCCTCCGAGAAGTCCAACTCCCGCCGCTTCCGCTCTCGCTGCGAGGTCAGCTTCTCCAGCACGGTGCGCGGCGAGCGCAGCTCTGTGGCCCGGATGGTGTCCGGGTGACCCGCCAGGGCGTCTCGCACGCACTCTCCCACGCCGACCCCGCAGGTGCCGTGGGCACGCGCACCTCGACCCCGCTCACGCGCCCGCCCGGCGGCCTGCTGGTAGGGCGTGATGACCCGCGCTTGCGCGTCCACCATCAGCCGGGAGAGCGCATCCTGCCCGAAGGCCGCGGCCTCGACCAGCAGACCGCCAGGGTGCAGCAGGAAGTCGGGGCCTAGCAACGTTCGAACACCAGGCACGAAGCTCCCGGCGCCGAGCTGCGAGAATGTGTGGTGCCGCCCGTCCGCGCAGACCACGTTGTGGCCGGCCTGGGCCCCCCCGTTGAAGCGCACGACCAGCCGGGCGCCCGTGTTGCGCACCAGAAAGTCGACCACGCTGCCCTTGCCGGCGTCGCCGAAGCCGAGATCGACGACGATCCAGGCCCTCACCGATCCAGCCCGCTGGGCATGTCCCCCCTGGGCAGCTCGGCCGGGCGCATGGAGACCGGCGCGCCGTCGCGCAAGATGCTGGCGGCGAAGGGCGAGAGGGCGCGGGCCACGCGGTTGGCGACGGGCTGCTCGACCCCGTCGCGGATCATGAGCCCGACCAGGCCATCGAGGCCGTCTACGGCGCCCTCCAGCAGCGACACCAGGCCCGCCGCCACGGCGCAGGTGTCGTCGGCGTCGCCCATCACGACGACCCGGTCGCCCAGCAGGTCGCGCCATGCACGCTCGATCGGGCGCGCCCAATCCAGACCGGGCACCAGGAAGAAGGGCTCCCAGGTGGCAAGCAGCTCGACGATGAGGTCACGGATTGGCAGGTCGTCAGACAATTCCTCGCCCAGCACCCGAAGGGCCTGATCCTTGGAGACCGCCAGGTTGGGGGGCTCGTCCCCGGTGATGAAGAGGTAGCCCCGCCGGCCTCGCTTCTTTACGCAGTCCAGGCGGGTGTGGCGCGCCGCAAAGAGCATGGCCAGTTCGTAGTTTTCATTGCCGCCGCCGCCGCCGCCCTCCAGGTAGAGCTTGGTGAGCCACTGGTCCATCAGGGCCGCGGTGGACTCGAACTGGCCCACCTGCAAGGGGGCACCGTCGCTGACCGCGTTCCCCACGGCCGCAAAACAGATCTGGGGGCTCTGCACCCGGGCGCGGAGCAGGGCGGCCACGAAGCCGGGCAGGGTCCCGGTCGCCATAC
>JAADHA010000005.1 GCA_013152105.1 Oligoflexia bacterium
GGCTGGACCGCGGGCGGGGTGCTCCTCACGGCGACGCCACGCTCCAACATCCCCTCCAACACCCCCTCCAACCCATCCGCCAGCTCCCCGGCGCTCCCTGTCCGGTCCTTCGCCCGCGGCGCCGTGCCCTGCCTCAACACCGCCTTCCACGCACTCGCCAGCCCCACCTGCTCCCAGGCCCCGCTCCAGTCCCAGCCGAACTCCTCGGGCAGATCGCCCTTCAGCAGGCACCACAGCGCGGTCATGGCCAGCCCGTAGACATCGCTCTTGGGGCTGAGCCGCCCGCCGCGCCGTCGCTGCTCGGGTGCGCTGAAGACGATATCGCCGAGTACGCCGGTCGCCGAGGCGCCAGACAGGTTCTGGTCCCGCACCAGGTCGAAGTCGGACAGCCGGGCGTGGGCAGGGCCCTTGGGGCCATCGCCGATCAGGATGTTCGACGGCTTGACGTCGCGGTGGATCAGCCCCTGCTGGTGGGCCTTGTGCAGGGCGCGAGCGACGTCGATGACGCAGCGCACCGCCTGGTGCGGCGGCAGCTCGCCCCGCTCCATGCAGCGCCGCAGATCCTGGCCCTGCACCCGCTCCATGATGAACCAGACCCAGCCTTCGTCATCGACGCCGCCAGAGTTCAGCACCCGCACGATGTGCGGATCATCCAGCGCGGCCATGACCTCCGCCCCCTTCTGGAAGCGCTTCAGCCGGCTCTTCTCGTCGACCAGGTGGCCGTGCAGGATCTTGGCCGCCACGAAGCGCCCCCGCTCGGCGCTGATTGCCTCCCAGGCCTTCCACACCGTGCCGAAGTTTCCCCCGCCGATGCGCTCCACCAGGGTGTAACGAAGGCCCAGGACATAGCCCGGGTCCGGGGCCGCGCCGGTGCGCAGGGCCTTCTTCAGCACCCGGATCCCGCGCTCCAGCTCGGCGACCTCCTCGGCCCCCGCTTTGCCTAGCTGCAAGGCTGCCTGGCGCTTGGCCAGCAGCTCGGCCAGCGCGTCGCGGGGACCGGGCGCCACGCCGTACCCCGATGACAAGGTGGGCTCCTGCCCCAGGGGTCTGGGCCGCACCTCGGGCACACCCCGGATCCGCCGCAGCAGATCCTCGTAGCCCTTCGCCTCTGCCGAGACCTCGCTCGGCAGCCAGTGCCAGGACAAGGTCCGCATGCCCGACGGAATGCAGTCCTCGGTGGCCTTCCCCACCAGCAGGGGCACCAGCTTCTCCGAGGCCCCGCCGCCATCGTAGAGCAACTCGTCGGCCAGCACGCCCTCGTAGCTGACCCCGCGCCCCTTGCCGGCCTCCTCTCGCCCCTCAAAGCGTCGCCGGTAGGTCGCCGTGCAGACCAGCAGCACCTTGTCGGCCTGCTGGATCTGCTGCCGCATCCACCGCACCCAGCCCTGGGGCGGCCACGGATCGAACCGGTCGATCCAGGCATCCACCCCGTCATCGCGCAGCCGCTGCGCCCAGCCCAGCACTATGGAAGCGTGCTCCGGCGAGTCGTGGCTGTAGCTGATGAAAACGCGGGGTGGCCCCATGGGCGAGAGCATAGCGCGGGGCCAGGCCGCACCTGCAGATCTGGAACCCCGGCGAAGGCTCCTCGGCACCCGCTCCTCGGCACCCGCCCTGTGGTCCCGGCCATGAGCTGCAGACTCGTGCTATCCTGCACTCGGGCACGGTGGAGATCTCATGACTTGCACGCAACCAGCCATCAAGCTGGCGATCCTTGGCGCCTGCCTGGCCTCGCCCGTGGCCTGCGGCGGCACCGATGGCAGCGGCACCAGCGGCACCACAACCGACGGCGGCACCTCCGACGGCGGCACCTCTGACGGCGGCACGGGCGGCGTGGACTGCGCCACGCTGGACCTGGACACCTGCGCCTCGACCGCGGCCTGTGCGGTCATGGTGGCCGGCATGCTGGAGTGGCCGGACACCGGCGGCACGGCCTGCTTCACCGTGGGCCCCAACGAAGCCGTCGGCTGCGAGACCGCGGGACTGGACTGCGGGGCCGTGAACGTCTACGCCACCGCGTCGTCGACCGACGCCTGCTACCTGTTCCCCAGCGTCTGCGTGCCGGACGGCTGGATCGACTGCAAGCCCGATCCCGAGACGATCGGCGAGTGCCCTTGACTCCAGCCTGACCGACGGCCCCTCTGCCCGAGGGGCGGCCCCTCTGCCTGCACCTGGTGGTCGGGAGCATCGGAAATGCGTCGCCGCGGTTGCGGTCGGTCGAGAGGACCCTGACCCGGGCTGGCGTACCGGGGACCAGGCATCTACGAGAGACGCAGCGAGGCCACGGCCCGCATCGCGGCCATCAGGTGCGCAGCCTGGTCTTCGCTCATGCGTCATGGCCACCGAAGTCCTGCGTGAGCGGGGACAGCTCGTCCAGAGATGCCATGCGGTTCCGGTCTCGCTGGCGCTTGAAGGCGAGCAGGGGTTGCGAATTCCGACAGGGACGCCTTTCGCACTGCCCTTCGGGAGTTTGGAACCGGCTGGCAGGGTGCATCTGCACGCGCGTACCAACACGGACGAAACGGCGAGATCAGATTCGCCGGGTCGTCCGCAACAGCCAGTTGCTACGCCTTCGCAGTCGATGGGATGAGCCCAGCGGATCTCCGCCGGGCTGTCGCTGCTGCGATTGGTAGCGACGCCGCCGATGCCACGCACTGGCAGCCCATGCCCGGCGGGATCTGGCGGGTCTACCCATTCGACCCAGCGGACATCGAAGCCTTCGACTTCGAGCCCACGACGGCAAGACCAGCCGGGCCAGTCGCCGCGTCTGGGGCGCCCTGGTCAACACCCTCAACCGGGGACTCAGCGCCGGCGTAGTTGAACGCGGTCCGGCTGAACGGCTACGCAGGGTCCTTCGGCTGCCAAAGCTCGACCTTGTTGCCCTCGGGGTCCATGACCCACGCGAACCGCCCATTGAACTCGTCGTCGGGCCCCTTCACGGTCTCGATGCCGGCCTCGTTGAGTTGCTTGAGCAAGCCCTCGAGGTCATCGACCCGGTAGTTGATCATCACCTGCGACGTGCTCGGCGAGAACCAGTCGCCGTCCGCGTCCGCCAGGTGCCAAACGGTCACGCCCTTGGCAGACTGCACCTCTTGATCGGCGGACCAATCGAAGACCACGCCGCCCCAATCCTCGGTCTTCACGCCGAGGTGCGTCGCGTACCACTCAGCGAGTGCCTTGGGGTCCAGCGCCTTGAAGAACACGCCGCCGATGCGGGGGGAGGGCTTGTCCTCCCCCCGCCAGAAAGAGCGCACCGGACATTGTCGCAGACAATGACCGGTGTCGCGGCAGCGGTCAGGCGGCTGCACGCTCCCCGGGAGCATCGGTCCATCGCATTGGCCGTGCGACCCTGTGTCCGGTCGCACGGCCACCACGAGCGCGCGCGACCGGTGCCGCACCTAGTGCTGGTCGATCCGCGCTGGAATCCCTGGCGCGGCCGCACGCAGATCGCATCCCGCCTGGCGATATACTCGGGCCGAGTCCTTCACCGTGAAGACGTGGCGGGTGTGCGGTGTGACGCTGCCGCCTACACAGTGCCGGGACCGGCTGTCAAGCCAATAACTGTCCGGGTTGAAGAGATAATTTGGCTTGCCGCGGGAGCATGCCTTGATAGGTAGTAGGGGTGAATGGCAACGAAAACCAGCTCGGGACTTGTAGGGACATCGGCGCGGAACTCGACCTGTCGGGGGCCGCCAGCTCGGTGCTCACACGGCTGGCCATCGACTCGATGCCGACCTGGGGGC
>JAADHA010000270.1:0-3738 GCA_013152105.1 Oligoflexia bacterium
AATCGGAGCCACCTTGTTGCTGACTCACGTACTCACTTTGGCTCTCGCGCTCGCTGCTTGTACGGGCAAGGGACGGGATGTGGGCCCCGACAGCGGCGTCGCGGTGGCCGAGCCCGGGCCGCTCATGGCCGGGATCGCCACCACCCGCAACCCAGCTCCCCTGGGCATCGGCACGGCTGGCTACGGCCCCTTCGGTGCGCCGGACTCCCCGTCACCCTTTGCGGAGATCTACCCAGCGACCACCCGCATTCACGGCATGCCCGAGATCAAGGTGGTGGTGCTGTCACGGGGTGAAGGCTTCCAGGTGATCTTCGTGCGGGTCGACGCGGTTGGCTTCTTCCAGCAGCTCCGACGGGCGGTGGTCCTCGAGCTCCAAGCGCGAACCGGCCAGGACCTGGACCAGGCGCTGGTCTTTGGTGCGACCCATACGCACTCCGGGCCGGGCCGGGTGGTTGATGGTGGTGGGCTCTTCGACATCATCGCCGACAAGTTCTTCCCAGAATACTATGATCGCTTCGTCTCGGCGCTCGCGGACACCATCCAGGCGGCCTTGGATGACCTGCAGCCGGCGCGGATCGGTACCACGGTGGGGCGCTGCGATGACGCCCACATCGACCGGCGCTGTGAGGACGGCGTCGACTACCAGAATGGCGATATGCCGGTGATCGCGGTCGAGCGGGATGGCCAGGTCGATGCGGTCGTGATGTCCTACGCCATCCACGGCACCATCCTGGGGATCGACGACCTGACCTTGTCCCAGGACGTGTCGGGGGCCATCGAAGAGGCCGTCGAGGACCGCTTCGATCACCCGGTAGAAGCCCTGATGCTCAACGCCTGGGCCGCGGACATGGCGCCGGGCAGCCCAAAGGTTCCCTCTCAGGACGGCGTGGCCGACCGACCCGCCGGCTACGACCAGATGGAGCAGGTCGGCGTCACCGTGGCGGACTCGGTCGACCAGGCGATGCTCGACCTGGACTGGACGGACACCCCGACCTTGGCACTCAAGACCGTGCGGGTGCCCATCAACCGCGATGTGATCGGCTACCCCACGGGGACCTTTGAGTACGACTACGGCGCGGTCTACTGCGATGGCGATTCCGACTGCGACCCGACGACCACGGTGGACGGGCTGGACAGCTCCTGCCTGCCCTTCACCCAGGAATACCCGGCCCCAAACCAGACGGTGATGTCGGCGGGCACCGTGGGGGGGCTCACCCTGATCACCTTCCCAGGCGAACCCGGAACCCTGCTGGCCGAGCAGGTCATGGCCGATGTACGGGCCGCCTGGCCAGACGTCGGTGACATCATGTTCGTCGGCTACAGCCAGGACTACCTGGGCTACTCGATCCTGGAGGACGACTGGTGGCAGGGCGGCTACGAAGCGTCCGGCGCCCTGTGGGGGCCGCGCCAGGGCGAGTACCTGGCGGGACGCGCCGTGGCGACAGTGGCGGCCTATCTCGGCGGGTTTGACCTGCCGGACCAGCCCGATCCCATCACGCCCTTCGACCCCGCCGGCTATGACCCCTATGTGGCCGAGGACGCCGTCAAGGCGGGCACACTCGCGGTTGATGTCGCCAAGTCCTACGCCCTGACCGACACCGTGACCTTTACGGTGTGGGGCAGCGACCCTTGGCTGGGCCCCCCGGTCGCCTGGCTCGAGACCGCGGACGGTCTTGCCGTGTCCCGACCCAATGGGGCCGCGGTCAACAGCCTGGACTACGAATTCCACACGGATCTGGTGCCAGACCCGTCCTATGGCGACGACATCGGGCCCACGGCGCGCAACTTTGGCTGGACCTTCAGCATGCCGGTGCAGCGGTCGACTGTGGGTTGGACTGCCCTAGCCGCGGGGGACTACCGCATGCGGGTCGAAGTTCCGGTGTCCGCGACCGACACCGTCGACGTCTACAGCGGCACCTTCAGCGTGGTGGGTCCGTAGCGCTGCCTGGTTGGAGCGGCGTAGTGTCGACGTTGGCCTTGTCCAGCATCTGGTAGGACGGTCCCCGAGCCGCCAGCACCACCACGGTGAAGGGAGGCGCGGCGGCCAGGCTTCGCTGCATGCGGAGCACGGCTGTACCGGAGTGAGCCAGGCGCACGACGCTGGTGTGACCGATGTTGTCGACCAGGACCACCACCCGCGGGCTGTCGGTCTGCACGTCGACTTCCAGCGCCCGTCCGGTCCACCGCATGGCCGAGATCTGCGAGCCGGGCTGGACCGCGCTGTGGTGGACGATCTTGTCCAGCAGGTCGGGGTCGTTCCCGCCGTTGACCGGTAGCTGCAAGCTGACCGGAAGATGTTCGGAGGGGGAGGGGATCAGCGCCCGCATCGCTGGCATGGCCAGAGCGCCGATGACCACCGCCAGCCACGGCAGGCGGCGGAGCCGCGTCGGTTCGGGTCGTGACAGGGACATCGGCAAGGGGCTTGCTCCTGGGATGTCGTCGAGTTGGGATTGGTTCGCTGCCGAGGCGAGGTGAGGTGAGTCCACTCCATTGTGAATAGTTTACCGCAGTTTCACGTTGGCGGTCCATTAGAATGCGCGCGCCCCGCGATGCCCCGCTGGGACCGAAGCCGATGCGCCTTGCGGTCTGCCGCAGGGCCCGCCACGATGGCGGGGTGAGCTGCTCTGACTGCCCGCGCGGCTGCGCCAGCCGTGGACCGGACTCCTTCTGTGGCGTCGACCGTCCGGGGCGATGGCACTGGAAGGGCGTGACCATGCTCGAAGAGCACGAGCTGGCACCCACCTACGAGATCTGGTTCACCGGTTGCTCGCTGAGATGTCGCTTCTGCACCGTGCCCGATGCTGTGACGAAGCCACGCTTGGGGTCGTGGCTTCCCCCGGAGGAGCTGGTTGAACACATCCTGGAGCCGCGGGTCCCGCCCTTCCGGGCCATCTCCCTGGTTGGCGGAGACCCGGCGGTCAACCGTCCCTATGTCGACGCCCTGCTGCCGCTGCTGCGTCGTCGTCTGCCCGATAGCCTGCTCGTGCTCAACACCAATCTGTTCACGGACCCAAGCCTGGCGGCCCGTGATGCCGACCGCTTCGACTGGGTCATCGGTGATGTGCACTTCTGGCGTCCGGGCTGTGCGCGGCAGGTGGCTGGGGCCGCGGCCTACCCGGAGCTGGCGGTGGCGGCTGCCGAGGCCATTGTGGCTGCGGGGGGACGGCTGATGCTGCGGATCCTGGTTCTCCCCGGGCACCTGCGGTGCTGCGCCGAGCCCACGATCTCGTGGGCATCCTCGCTGGCCATGAGGGCAGACGGCCGGATGCGGGTGCATATCTTGACGAACTATGCGCCGGCGGGCGCGGCGCGGACCGACCCGGTGCTGGGCCGCGCGCTGCGCCCAGAGGAACGCGCCCTTGCCCACGGCATGCTGCCCGATGCTTGCCCTCAGCCGAGTCGCCAGGCTCTTTCCGGTACCAGGCCGCGCCCGGTGGACGCCCATGATCCCCCCGCTCCCATCGAGATCGGGCCGGACGGCACGCTTCTGCTGCCCTTCGTCACCGGCTCGCTGCTCCCCTTGGCGGTCGAGTTCGATCCCAGCCTGCGGGATCGGCTGCGCTACCTGGAGGGGTGAGCGTCGGTCAGCGCGCCCAGGCGCTATGCTCCTCTCCATGTCTGCCGAGCTGGAACTCCTGCTGCGCGCCCGGTACCCGCTGATCTGGCTGGTGACGCCGGAAGAGCAGCGCGCGGTTGAGATCACTTGCCGTGTGGCACGGCAGGCTGGCGACGCGGTGG
>JAADHA010000270.1:3877-5395 GCA_013152105.1 Oligoflexia bacterium
GAGGGTGGCAATGTCGCGGTGAGCCGCGCGCTTCGGGACACCGCTCAGGTTGCCAAGGAGCACGGCAGCGTCCTGCTCTGCGTGGGAAACCAGGACCGCGTCCCGACCCTGCTGCAAGGTGACGCGGCGGTGCATCGCCTGGCCCTGCCCGAGGCGGCCGATCATGGCGTCCAGCTCAGCGAGGTGGCGCGACAGCTCAAGCTGCCCTTGGACCCGGCGGACCGCGCGCAGCTCGCCCAGGCCTGCCTGGGCCTGACCCTGGAGCAGTCCGAGAACATCTGGGCCCGGGTGCGGGCCGCGGGTGGGCGCTTCACCGCGGCCGATGTGGATCAGGTGCTGGCCGAGAAGGCTCGCCTGGTTCGGGCCAGTGGCTACCTGGACCTGGTCGAGTCCGCCTCGCTGGATCAGGTGGGGGGGCTGGATGCGCTCAAGCGCTGGCTGCGGCAGCGGCACCTGGGTTTCTCGGCTCAGGCCCGCGAGATCGGCCTGCCCTGGCCCCGAGGCGTGCTCCTGGTGGGTGTCCAGGGCTGCGGCAAGTCCCTCATCGCCCGGGCGGTCGCAGGAGAGTGGCAGCAGCCGCTGCTGCGCATGGATGTCGGCGGATTGATGGAGGGCCTGGTCGGCGCCAGCGAGCGCAACCTGCGCAGCGCCTTGCAGCTCGCCGAGCGGATCGCGCCCTGTGTCCTGTGGGTGGACGAGATCGAGAAAGCCTTCTCGGGGCTGAGCTCCGGTACGGATGGTGGCACCATCATGCGCATGTTCGGCACCATGCTCACCTGGATGCAAGAGAAGGACTCGCCGGTCTTCGTCCTGGCCACGGCGAACGAGATCGACGGCCTCCCGCCCGAGTTCATGCGCAAGGGTCGCTTCGACGAGATCTTCTTCGTCGACCTGCCGGACGACCGCCAGCGGCGCGAAATCTGGCAGGTCCATCTTGGCCAGCGGGCGGCGGCAGCCGACGACCCCCAGCTCCTGGATCGGGTCGATCTGGACGGGCTGGTCGCGCTGTCGGCTGGCTACAGCGGTGCGGAGATCGCCGCGGCCGTCATCGCGGGGGCGTTTGAAGCGCTGGCCACGGAGCAGCCCCTGTCGGGGGCGCAGCTCGCGGTGGCGCTGTCGGACTCACCGCCCCTGTCGCGCACCCGAGACCAGGCGATCAGCCGCCTGCGTGAGTGGGCCAAGGGGCGAACTCGGAGGGCGGGATGAGTGTCGTCGTGACCGTCGCTGCGGTGGGCACCGTGGCCGTGGGTGCCAAGATCTTCGCGGCCATCGCGGCGGGGGCCGCGGCCCAGCTCGGGCTCCAAGCGGTCCGGGCGGCGGCTCAGGCCGAGGAGTCGGAACGGCGGCTGGCGCTGGTCGAGCAAGACGCGCGCGCCATGGTCGACGCAAGCAACCAGATCGAGGTCACCGTGGCGACCCAGGCGGCGCTGGAGCAGGCCGTGGCCGAGCGCTGCTCCTTGCGCTTCGTGGCCGAGGATTTCGAGCTGGTGGTAGAACGCGATATTCGCGGCAAGGTCA
>JAADHA010000686.1 GCA_013152105.1 Oligoflexia bacterium
TGGTCGTCACCTGGCGCGGGGGTAGCTTGGTGGACCGCTGCCTGGCCTCCTTGCAGGCCCAGGCCCTGCCGCCTGGCGACCTGCTGGTCGTGGTGGCCAGCGCCAGACCGGATCTTGCGCCGCGGGGCTTCGATGTCCACGTCATGTCCAAGCCCAGCGGCTTTGCGCGCTCGGCCAACGCCGGCTTGCGCGCGGTGAGACAGCTCGCCAGCAGCAGCACCGACCGCACGGGGCGGGATGTCATCCTGCTCAATGACGACACCATCGCCGAGCCCGACTTCATCGCGGCACTGCACCGGGCCCGCATGACCCATGGCGAGGGCGTCTACCAGCCACGGATCCTGCTGGCCGACGGATCGGGGCGCATGGACAACAGCGGCCACCATCTCTTCTTCGATGGTTTCAACCTGGCGCGCGGTCGAGGTTGGCCCGAGCCCAGCCAGATCCCGCCCGAAGCCGGGGCTTTCTCCGGCGCCGCCGTCCTCCTCACACGCCAGGTCCTGGCTCGGGTCGGACTGTTCGACGAGGACCTGGAGGCGTTCGGCGAGGACGTCGACCTCTCCTTGCGAGCGGTGCGCCAGGGCTACCGGATCCGCACGGTCTCGGACGCGCGCATCGCCCACGTGCTGGGGGCCTCCTATGGCCGAGCCAGCGCCCACAAGATCTACCTGGTGGAGCGCAACCGCGTCCGCGCCGCGGTGCGCAGCCTGCCAGCCAGCGCCCTGCTCTCCATGCCCCTGTGGATGTCCCTGCGCCTCGCCGGGCTGGGGCTCGCCGCGACCCGAGGCATGGGCCTGGGGGCCGATATCGGCGTGACCGGCATGGCCGCGGTCGCCGCTGGCACGGCCGCCGGCCTGGGTCGTATACCCGGCGCGTGGCGCAAGCGACGCCGGGATCGGGTCGACTGGGTCGTGGGCGAGCGGGCGATGTGGCGGCACCTGTTCGACCACCGGGTGCGCCGCTGCGATCTCAGCGGCCACGCCTGAGGGTGCGCAAGCCGCCCCGCCGCGGCTAATGTGGGAGCGCTGGAGGACCCGTGACACGCCTGCTCATCCCCATGACCCTCTCCCTGGCCATTTCCCTGCTCGCCGGCTGCGACGGCAAGACGGACGGCGGCACCGACACCGCCAGCGTCGAGGACTGCACCGACGGCGTAGACAACGACGGCAATGGCGTGGCCGACTGTGCTGACCCCGCCTGCAAGGGTGCGGCAGAGTGTACCGGCCTCACGGACGGCGGCACCACGGACGCGGGGGCCACGGACGCGGGGAACACGGACGCGGGCACCGGGGACGGCGGCACCACGGACAGCGGCACGGCCGATGGCGGCACCACCGGCGTCACGGCGTCCCCAGGCGATGTGTTCATCAACGAATTCATGGCCAGCAACCAGACCACCATCACCGACGAGTCCGGCAGCTACCCCGACTGGTTCGAGCTCTACAACCCCGGCTCAGAGCCCCTGTCCCTGGCCGGCTGGACCACCACGGACGACCTCGCGATTCCCGACAAGTTCGCCTTTGACAGCTCCTTGTCCGTCCCCGCGGGGGGCTTCCTGCTGCTCTGGGCCGACAATGACAAGGCCGAGGGTCCCAACCACGTCGGCTTCAATCTGGCTGCGGCCGGCGAGGACCTGGCAATCTATGACGCCGCGGGAACGCGCATCGACGCGCTCAGCTACGGCAAGCAGGTCACCGACATCAGCGCGGCCCGGGTTCCGGACGGCGGCGACACCTGGATCCTCACCGACGCACCCACCCCCGGTAGCACCAACAATAGCAGCCGGTGATGACCCTCGCCCTGCTGCTGATCGCCTGCACCAGCACGCCGTCGGTCCCTGGCGGCACGCTGACGGGGATCGGTACCGACGGCGGCGCTACCGGCACCAGCCACGCCACAGACACGGGCATTCACGGCACGACCACCAGCACCCAGGACGCCGGCACCCAGGACACCGGCAACGGGACCGCCACCGACACCGGCGCCACGACCCCGCTGGCGGATCGAAGCTGTGAGCTCAGCGCGGACCTGGCTGACCCCAACTTTACTGAAGGAGACACAGTCAGCTTCTCCGTCGCCTGCACCGGCAGCCTGTTGACCAAAGATGCCCAGGTCGTGGCGACCACCATCCCCGACGGCGCCACCTTTGACGCGGACAGCCTGGTCCTGAGCTGGGAGACCGGACCGGCCGATGGCGGCCGCTTCGACATGGTCTTCAGCACTCGCCCCACCGACGAACTCAACACCATTCCGACCGCGACCGCGATCACCGTCTGGGTCGCCGACAACCCACTCCTGCCCGATGCCGTCGCGGTAGACCCCGCGGCCTACACCGAAGAGTGGGGCCTGCCGGTCATCCACATCCAGACCACCACGACCTTGTCCCAGACGGACCAACCGGCAACCCTCACCTGGTATGGGGTCGCACTCGATGGCCTCATCCGGATCCACGGGGCCGCCAGCGCGAGCTATGCCAAGACCAGCTATCGGCTGAAATTCCCCGATACCGAGATCGACCTGCCCGCGTGGGGCGTGACGCGGGACCACCTCATCCTGATCGCGTCCTTCGACGACAACAGCTATGTTCGCCAGAAGCTGATATATGACCAGTGGGCCGCCATCGCGGATTACTGGGGCCTGGACCGCTCGACCCCCCGAACATTCTTCGTGGTGGTCTACCTGGACGGTGCCTACCATGGGCTGTATCTGGCCATCGACCGCATCGACAACGAGTTTGTGCGACAGATGGGCTTCGACGACTCGGGCAACTTGTACAAGGCCATCAACCACGATGCGAATTTCTACCTCACGAACAGCAGTGGCAGCGCCAAGGACACCCTGCACGATGGCTACGAAAAGGAAGAGGGCCTGCCCCAGGATGACTTCACTGATCTGGACGCCCTGGTCGCCTTCACCGGATCCAGCAGCACAACCGACCTGATCGATCAGGCCGACAACTGGGTCCGCCTGGATGAGTTCATGGACTGGTTCTTGTTGATCTACTACGGTCAGGCCACGGACTCGGCGGGCAAGAACGCCTATCTATATCACGACCCGAGCTCGGATCGATTCGTGTACACCCCGTGGGACTTCAACGCATCGTGGGGCCAGAGCTGGTACACGCTCCGCCTGTCGTCCAGCGAGCTGTACTCGCAGACATCATACAACAAGGTCTTTGCGTCGATCCTGGCCGATCCAACCGCCAGCACGGCGCTGTGGGCTCGGTTCTCCGCCATGCGAGAGGACGGTCCCTACTCGCTGGCCTGGATGCAGGCCATGCTCGACGGCTACTTCGCATTGATCGACCCTTCGGCGCAGCGGGACTGGGACACCTGGGGCCCCATGTACCGCAGGGAGTGGTGGGCGCCCTACCGCAATGGGGACTGGACCACCTACGACCAGGAAAAGGAGTACGTGCGGACGTGGATCGAAGAGCGAGACGCGCTGTTCTGGGAGTTGGTGCCCTGAGCGGTGGGGCCCTGCTGGGTAGGGCCTGAGTACGAAGGCAGCATCGCTCAGGCGGGGGTCTCACGACCCGCCGACCGGTCCGTTCTCGCCGCGGTAGATGGAGAAGCGACCCTGGGGGCTGCTGTCCACACCGGGTTCGCCGTCCCAGTAGAAGTCACCGACAACCAAGTCCGGCCAGCCGTCTCCGTCGTAGTCGTGTCCGCCGTCCATCCATGAACCGAAGCCCGAGTTGGGGTCCCTGTCCCGGTCATCGTACACGCGC
>JAADHA010000353.1 GCA_013152105.1 Oligoflexia bacterium
TTCCAGCGGGCGTTCAACCGGGGTGTCTCGGGCGTGCACCGCGCGGTGGGCTGGTTCGTGGCTCACTCGGCCTCGTTCATCCTGCGGGCGGACTTCGCCTCGCGCGCGGCGTTCCACGAGCAGGCGGCCTCTGAGTTCCTGGACGCTGACGATGCGGCTCTCGCGGGCCGGCGCGCGGCGCCGCAGAGCCAGGCGATCATTCAGGGGGGCGACTTCGCCCACGACGAGCAGCTCGACTTCCAGTCGTTGCGTTTCGACGTGAACGCCTACCTCCAGCGGTTCAGGTCGCAGGAGGAGAAGCGGGTGGAGTCGGCGCAGTTCCGTGCTGACCTGGCGCAGATCCTCGACCTGGTGCGTGTCCAGCCGTACTTCCCCTGGGTGGACGAGATCCGCCAGTTGGAGGAGGACTACGGCCGGCGCGGCGTGGCGGCGAAGATGGACGCGAAGATGGCTGGTCTGTTCGCTCAGGCGGCCGTGGAGAGTGCGTCGCCGGAGGCGGGCATGGACCTGGGCGTACCGAGCAACGAGCAGCGACAGGCGGGCGGCTTTCAGCCCCGTATCATGGGAGCGGCGGCAGCGCCGCCATCTGACACAGGGGAACTGCAAAGGCAGAACCCCGTTATTCAACAGCAGGAGCAACGATGAGTAGTAGGCGAGGCGCTTCGGCGCGCAGTGGAGAGATCCAGGTCCACACGGCGGCCCCTTGGGACCCGCGGTTCAAGAACCACACCCAGGACGGCACCCCCGTCGCCTCGGGCTACCAGGAGCTGCGGGACTACGCGGCCCGTGTGAACGAGGAGGAGGGCCGGTCTATTAGGGTAAACCCTGACGGCGGACCCCCGACGGGCGCCGACCTGGCCAACTCGCGGGTCGCTGACCGCCAGCGACACCAGCAGGACCGCATCGACCGTGGAGCGGCCTCCAGGGCGGCCCAGGCAGAGCGGAGGCGCGGCTGATGGCTGATTCAGACGAAGACCCCAAGGACGGGGCCGGAGGCCAGGACGAGGGCGCACAGGACGACCAGGGTGCACAGGGCGCTCTGGAGGCTGTTTCCTTCGACGATCTGACGGACGGGGTCCCCAGCGACCCCAACGGTTGGCGGAGCGTGGCGAAGACGCGGATGGTCGCGGCCGGCTTCTCGGAGGCTGTGGCGCACAAGCAGGCGTTCGAGGGGACGCGGGATTCCACCGAGAAAGCCCTTGGGAACCTGCGGACTGACGTAGGCTCAGGGCAGTCCAGTCCGCAGTCGGGTCCTTCGGGGCAGTCAGACGCGGGCCACGGTGCGTCGGATCCCGCAGGCCAGGGTGGAGACGATCGGTCGGCGACTAGCTCGAGTCCCGGTCCGACCTCCGCGGAAGTGGAGCTGTTGCGAGCGGAGATCCAGACCTTGAAGCAGGACCACGTCGTACGGACGGCGGGCCAGAAGCGTCAGGAGCTGGTTCAGGCTCGGGAGGAGCTTTCCTCGGGTGCCTACCCGGAGCTCCGAAACAAGGACGTTGTGGAAGGTCTCAAGCCTCGCATTCAGCAGTTGCTGGACGCTGGCGTGCCCGACTACGGCGAGGCGTTGAAGCTCGCGACCTACGCGAAGCTCGGCGTCCGTTCTGAGGCTCCGGCCGCAGACGATCCCCCAGCTGACACGAAGAACGACCACACCCCGACGCCGGGGCGCACGAACCAGCCAGGACGCCGAGCGGCGCAGCCTGAGCAGGTGAGGGCAAGGATTGCGGAGATGGCCTTCAACGGCCGCTCGGAGGAGGAAGTGATGAGCTTCGCCGAAGAGCAACGCAGAAGGCTCCGGTGACAGGGCGTGTGGTCATGCACTTCCCATGACCCATGTCTGACGTACCTGGCATCTTCTCCAAGTTCATCACCTACGCGAAAGCGACGGGTGCTGCCTTCCCTGGCTCTAACGAGCTTCCCCTCGCGGAGTCCACTATCCGCGACTACCCCTGGGTCCGCATGCTTCTGCGCGGCCGTGATCGCAATCGGATCACCGGCCCCGCGGACGGCTTCAAGACCAAGATCAAGTGGGACATCAAGAAGGGCTACGGCCCGCAAGAACCCGGCACGCCCGTTGAGTGGAAGCGCCGGGGCTCGCTGGAGTTCCTCGCATCGAACTACTGCCGCGAACTCGGCACGGTTCAGATGATCAAGTCGGAGGTCACCAAGCAGATCGGTTCTGTCTGGGGCCCGACGCAGATGGCCCAGCAGTTCGACGACGTGCTGGAGAACTACATGCAGGATCTCTACCTCGATTGCACCGAGGTGATGGAGAAGACCCTGCAAGAGGTCCCCAACCCGCGCATGGAGGACGGGACGACGAACACGCCTCGCTCGGTCTTCATGGGCATGAACGAGTGGAAGGCCGGCCACTTCTCGTCTGGAGGCGTCGACGGCCGCATGCCGGGCATCGGCAACATCGAGGGCTACGACCCCGCTCTGTCGAACGGCAAGATGGCCGCGCAGACGGTGACCTACACCGACCTCGGCCCGACCACGGCGGCCAACCAGAGGGGCCACATCTTCCGTGCGGTCTCCGAGGGTCTTCGCCGGGTCAACTACAAGGCGGTCCCCCTCGCGGAGACCCACTCGCAGGGCACGGAGGGCTTCCGTGAGGCGTTCGCGTCTTTGGAGGGCATCCTCATGCTCCAGTCGACCCTCGCGGCGCACGACAACGTGATCGCCGAGGACGGCGTCGACAAGACGTTCACCATCGACAGCCGCTTCAAGGGCATGCAGATGATCGACGTGCCCGACCTGGAGACGAACCCGATCTGTGCTTCGTACACAGCGGGCGCTCCGAACACCACGGCCGCCGCGCTGTACGACGCTGGGTCCACGACCCAGGCGTACTTCACGGAGATGAACAGCCCGAACGCGCAGGGTCCGCGGGTCTACATCCCGTACCAGCCGCACATCCGTCCGATCTGGGACGACGACTCGTTCATGAACAAGTCGCCGCTCTACATGCTCGACGAGACCGTGCCGGACGCGATGGTCTGCTGGCTGGAGAACTTCCGGAACCTCCACTTCGAGTCCTTCCGCCGCAACCTCGTCATCCTTCCGGGTGCCAACATCACCGGGTACTGATCCATGGTTTTTCAACGCAACTTGGGTGGACCGGCAGTGTTCACCCCGATCGAGAACGTCTCTCCGGGGTCGGGTGTCGAGTGCACCTTCACGCCAGCGGGCGTCTACGGAGGTGTCTACCAGGTCACCGACTTCACGACCAACCCGCAGACCGTCGCGGCGGTCGGCGCTGGCGCGGCGAACTCGACCAACGGGTTCTTCGTGGCGTGCAGCGCCGATAGTGGGGTGATCGCCCTGGCTGACGGTCCGGCCGTGAGCGGTGGCAAGGCCATCGTCCGCGTGCGCATCTCGGCCACGACCACCTTCGCGCCCGGCCTGGCGCTGTACGTCACGGAGGCGCAGAACTACCTGTCCACCGTGTCGGGCGGCGGCGGCACCTCAGGGCGCCTGTGCGCGACCCTCTGGGAAGCGATCCCCGCGGGCGGCACCATCGGCGACATCGTCGAGGTGGCCGTGGTCTTCCAGGGCGTTCCGCCCCACATCTGATCTCGAATGTTGACCCTCGGCGACATCCTCGACGAAGCGCGGCTCACGTTGCGCCACGACATTGATGCGCGTATCAACGACGTTCGCTTCGCGAACCGAGTGGGTCGCCGATGGGTCAACCTCCACCCGAGCGGGGGGTGGCTCT
>JAADHA010000057.1 GCA_013152105.1 Oligoflexia bacterium
CGGGGGCTGGCTCAACCTCCGGGCTGGGCACTGGGTGCACGGCCCTTGGGGCCTGTGGCAGCCTCCAGCTCGAGTGCGCCCATGACGGGGTGTGTCGTGAGGCCGGCGCGCCGGGAACCTACGGCCTGGGGGTCGGCTGCATGCAGAACGCCGACTGCGCCATGGGCCTGCTGTGCGTCAGCAGCCTCTGCACCGCCGTGCCCACCGGTGATGCCTCCTGGGGTGGGAAACCGGCCGATGCGCCACAGCAAGACTCTCCCGCCCCGGAAGACCAGCCCTCGGGCGGAACCGATTCTCCATGGGGAGGTCAGCAATGAAACGCGTCACGATCACGCTGCTTGCGCTGCTGCTGCCGGCAGCCGCTCATGCCCAGTCCCGGCGTCTCGTCTTCGAGGAGACCCGGATCATCGGAAAGGTGCAGAAGCCGGAGATCACCATCTTCATCACGCGCCAGAACCTCAACACCGACTACAACCTCGAGCTTCGCGAGTCCTTCATCCCGAAGATCGTGAAGAGCGTCGAGAAGAGCCCTTTCTAGGGCCCTTCCATCTCTCTCTGCTGCGACTCTGACACGGAGTTCACAAAGCCACGGTGACATTGAAACCGACAGTTCGGTACAGTGCGCCCGGCCATTTTCAGAGGCCCCGGGTCAGGCGACTGCCCGACGGCTTCACAACCTGAATCGATTCGTGAGCAAACCTCAGGAGGATTGGTAATGGATTTCCTCGTCAACGCCATGCACAAGGGTGGCGTCTTCATGTGGCCGATCCTGATCACCGCGGTCTTCGCCCTGGCGATCTCGTTCGAGCGCTTGTACTACATCATGTTCCGCGCCAACATCAACGGCACGGCCTTCATGGCGCAGGTGCAGAAGCTCATCATGGCCAACAACATCGACCGCGCCATCAAGCTGTGCAACGCCGAGCCCAACTCGGCGCTCCCGCGCGTGCTGAAGGCCGGCCTCACCCGAGCCAACCGCAGCGAGATCGAGATCCAGAACGCTGTCGACGAGTCGATCCTCGAGGTCTTCCCGCAGCTCAACAAGCGCAGCTCCTACCTGCCGATGCTCGCCAACGTGGCGACGCTGACCGGCCTGCTGGGCACCATCCAGGGCCTCATCATCGCCTTCGAGGCAGTGGCGCATGCCTCCGCCGAGACCAAGCAGACCCTGTTGGCTGCCGGTATCTCGACGGCGATGTTCACCACCGCCGCCGGCCTGGTGGTCGCGATTCCCACGCTGGTGCTCCACAGCATCATCGCGAACCGCACCACGAAGATCATGGATGACATCGACCAGTTCGCGCTGAAGACCGTCAACCTGCTCGGTGCTCGCCGTCGCGGCACCCTGAAGGAAGACGGCACCCCCGTCGGGGCCTGAGCCCGCTGCCCGCGCACCGGGGCCCGGCGTTGCCCTCTTCTTTCCCGCCGGGTCCCGATTGTGCGAGACCTTCCACCCCCGCGGATACTCAGCGATCCCGGAGTGACACATGGCTGTCAAGCGTCGTTCCGAGCCAACGCAGGAACTGAACCTCGTTCCAATCATGAACCTGGTGACGATCCTGATCCCTTTCCTCCTGATGGCGGCGGAATTCGTCCAACTTTCGGTCATCGACAGCACCCTGCCGGCGATCGGGCCCCCGCAGCCCCAGGACGAGGTGCCTGAAAAGCCACCCCTCACCCTGAGCCTCGCCATCACCGGCAAGGGCATCACGGTGCTCGGTGCCGACAGCGTTCTTCACCCGGACGGCGCACCCGAGCTGGCCGAAGGAGAAGAGCGGCCCCCGACCGTTCCCTGCAAGAGCGGCTCGAACTGCACTGGCGTCGACGACTACGACTGGCCCGATCTCGTCCGGATTCTCGGCCTCATCAAGGACGAGTACCCCGACGACGAGAACGTCATCCTCGTGCCAGACTCGCGGATCCCCTACGAGGTCATCGTCAAGACCATGGACTCCAGTCGCGAAGATCCGAACAACAAGGGCGGTGACGGCAGACCGCGTCCGCTCTTCCCCTTCGTCGTAATCGCTGGCGGCGCGATGTAGTGGTGCCTTCGGGCTCCACTCATCTCATCGTCTCCTTCGATCGAGGAACCAAATGGCTACCAAGAAAGGCCGTCGGCCCGAGCTTGACGCAGGACTGACCATTACGTCGATGATGGACATGATGACCATCATCCTCGTGTTCCTGCTGAAGTCGTACTCCACCAACGACGTGTCGGTCGCTCCGAGCGCCAGCCTGCAGCTCCCGTCGTCCACCTCGGCCAAGGCCCCTGAGCTCGCGGTGAACCTCGTCGTCGCAAAAGACCAGGTCGTGGTCGACGGCGCCCAGGTGCTGCGGCTCACCGCTGCCCCGGATGAAGAGAATCCGGGCCAGATGGTGCCCGCCGTGCCCGAGGACGAGCTTCGCGGGCAGGTGAGTGATCACGAAGCTCTATGACCGATTGCTCGAGAAGGCCGAGGCCGCCAAGGCGCTGGGCGAGCAGACCGGCAGCAGCGAGCATCAATTCAAAGGTGAGATTCTGCTACAGGTCGACAAGGAGATGCCGTTCTCCGTTGTGCGGACCGTGATGTACACGGCCGGCCAAGCGCAGTTCGGCAAGTTCAAGTTCGTCGTCTACAAGATCGAATAGGAGCCGTCCACTGGCAGTTCTTCGCGCGCATCACCGTCTGAAGTCCAGCGTCAGGGCGACTCGTGACCGTGCCGGTTGCTCAGGACGAGGTTGCATTGTCGGCTCAGGCAGGTCTATTCTGAGCGGGTGGGCGTTCATGCTCGCAGGATGTTCAGATACGCGTGCGCCGCGTGGTTCAGGCTGGGATCCTTCCAGGATGGTCACTACACAAAAGGTTTACGAACCGGATTCGATCAAGGTGGTCGGGTACCCTGCGACCCTAGGGACTCGCCTCCTGATAAGGAGGAGCCGTTCGGTGATGGAATTCCCCACACTGCAACGCCCGGGGCAGAGGAAGCTCACCCATGGCTGACAAGGCGAAGCGGAAGCAGCAGCAGGGCAAGGTCCTCCGGATCGGCATCGTCCAAGACGGCAGGGTCGTGCACGAGCGGCTGATCAGGCCGGGGCAGAGCGTCACGGTAGGGGAATCGCCCAAGAACACCTTCGTGTTTCCGGCCAAGAACCTGCCCAAGCGGTTCACGCTCTTCCAGGCGCGGGGCGATGCCTACTCGCTGAACTTCACCGACGCGATGAGGGGCAAGATCGCCCATCGCGAGGGTGTCCTCGGGTTCGACCAGCTCAAGAAGAGCGGCAAGGCGACGCGCAAGGGCGCTGGCTACATCTTGCCGCTGGTCTCCCGCAACCGCGGCAAGATCGAGGTCGACAGGGTCACCGTCCTCTTTCAGTTCGTGGCGGCTCCCCCTGAGTCCGCCCGGATGGTCCACAGGCAAGACTACCGCCCGCGCCTCCTCGAAGAAGACGACCCCGTCTTCCTCGGATTCCTGGCGCTGTGGTCGGCCATCGCCACGGTGTTGATGATCTACGTGTTCAGCACCGAGCCCGTCGACCTCGCTCCTCTCGAAGACATTCCCGACCGCTTCGCCGAGATCCTGATCCCGCAAGACGACCACAAAGACAAGCCCGAAGAGGTCCGCCTCGATGACCAGAACGCCAAGGGCAAAGAGGTCGAGAAGAAGACCGAGGAGCCCAAGAAGGCCGTCTCCAAGCGCCCGCGCCGCGAGCTGACCCCAGAAGAGAAACAGGCCGCAGAGGCCCGGCGTATCCAGAAGAAGAAAGAAGACGTCCTCAAGAAGTCCAGGCTGCTGGCGGGCATCATCGGCACGCGCGGCGAGGCAAACTCCGGCTCGACCGTAGAAGACGTCTTCGCCGACAGCGACGGGAAGTTCCAGGATCTCCAGTCCGCGCTCAAGGATGTGAGCGGTGTCGAGGTGGCCTCCGAGCAGGGTGTGTCCATGCGAGGACAGACCGATGGCTCAGGACAGGGCGACGCCAGCATCGGCGATCTCGCGAAGAGCGGCGGGGGCTCCAGTGACGTCGGAGCGGTGAAGACCAAGGCGCCCAGGGGCGCGCTGAGCATGGGGTCGGTCGAGGCCACCGATGGCGAGTACGAAGGCAAGATCCGCGAGACCCTGCGCAAGTACACGGGGCAGGTCCGGTACTGCTACGAGGCTCGACTCAAGGAGAACCCCGCCATCACCGGCCGCCTCGCGCTGGACATCAACATCAGCGCCGGTCGCGTCACGTCGGTGAACATCGCCGAGAACACCACGGGCGACTCCGCGCTGGAGTCCTGTGTGAAGCGCAAGGCGCGGATCTGGCGCTTCCCTCCCGAGGTGACCGACGCGATCTATCTGCCCTTCGCCCTGACGCCGAGTTGATGGGCGATACCCGACAGGTGCGTGGCCTGGTCTCCGACCGGGGCCGCGCGCCGCGCCATGTCGGGCTGAGGCCGGTCGTGGCCGGGGTAAACGGGATATTTTTTCAGCATCATGCCGAAAACCGGGCCGCGGTCTCGTTGACGGAGGCCGGTGGGCGGCCTAACGTGACTCAGGATGCCCCAAATAGGAGGTCCCCGTGACGCAAACGCGAAGGCGAGGAATCATCTGGGTGGCGGTAAGTGTCGCACTCTGGGCGGGCGTGGGGGTCGCTGGCGCTCAAGACGCAGCTCCCTCCCCCGACGTCACCTCGGCGGGTCAGAAGTCGGCCAAGGAGATGCTCGACTACTCCCAGGCCGCCTACGAAGAGATGGTGGCGGGGGTGAAGTCGGCAGAAAAGATCCTGGATTCCGCGCAGAAGGCCGGTGATGCCGACCAGATCGACTGTGTACGCGATAAGCTCGCCTCGTTGCGCATCCTTCGCGACACCGTCAAGAAGACCCAGGAACGCATGACCACCTCGATCGCCAACAAGCTCACCGCAAAGGCGGAATACGATTTCCGTCAGGTCGCGGTGATGCGGTCGAAGTTTCAGGAGATCCTGGGCGAGGCCGAACAGTGCGTCGGCAAGGCCGGAACCGCGAAGGGTGTGACAGAGGTAGAGGTTTCGTCTCAAGGTGTTGCCGAGGGTGACGATACCGATCTCTTGAGTGAGGTCGACGTGATCGGAACCAACGTCGACGACAGCCCTTTCCAGTAATCGACCGTGCGGTCGGGTTGCACACTGAGCCCAAATCGGTGACGATGCCGGGCGCGCCAAGTGCGCAGTAGCTGTAGAAGCGGAGCAAAGCTGGACTCGGATGCGGATCGGTAGAACAAGGTTGCTGACCGGCTTGGTGGTGACTGCCGCGCTCGTGGGGCTCGGTGCTGGGACGCGTGCGCTCGCCGCAAACGACCAGCCTGGCATCCACGCGGGCAACACCGTCATCGTGCCCTCGCTCACGCTGCTGGGCACGTACCGGACGAACGTGTACCTCCAAGAAGGCCCCGCTGGCGGCGGCCTTCCCGTCATCCCGGGCTTCGCCATCTCGGCGAACCCCGGCGTCGAGGTGACCTTCGACTCCACCCAGGCCCGCTTCAAGCTGAACGCCGACTACCTGGCTCGCAAGTACCTCTCCAAAGAGATCTCGAACCTCGATCGCTTCAAAGACTTCCGCATCGGTGCAAAACTCGATCTGCTGCCCTCGAAGGTGGTCGGAGTCCGGCTGAACAACCAGTTCATGCTGATGGGCAGAGAGACCGAGGCCTACTACGCCGAAGACGCCTACCTCACCGAGACTCGCAACACCGCGCTGGGCCAGTTGATGATCCGCCCAGGCAGCTCCCTCGAGCTGGGCCTCGGCGGCACGGTCGACCTCACCGACTACGACGCCCCCGAGAGCACGAACTACCTGCGCACGCCGAACCTGAACAACCGCATCTCCTACGGCCCGCGCATCGACGGCAAGTGGAAGTTCCTCCCCAAGACGGCCGTGGTCGCCGGCTACGAGTCCTCCTGGGTGTACTGGGACAACAACTTCCTCGACACTCGAGGCACCGGCCCCGGGCGCGAAGACGTGGGCGACTACCTGGGCATGCCCGACTCCAAGACCTGGCGTGGCTTCCTGGGGCTGCGGGGGCGGTTCACCTCCAAGACGGTCCTGAACCTCACGCTGGGGTACGGGCAGGCAATCTACGACGAGAACTCCGTCCTCGAAGATGCCCTCAACGAGGTCGACGGCTCCGA
>JAADHA010000355.1 GCA_013152105.1 Oligoflexia bacterium
GGCAGCGTGATGTCCATGGGTGTGGCTCCGTTGATGCGACGAGTCCATCCTGGAAGTTCGGCCGACATGAGCGAGGAGGGTGTGCGGGAGGGTTCGGCCCCGGTCACAAGAGCGGCCACCCCTCTGCTTCCGGCCACCGCCTGAAGGCATCAGACGGATCTTCCCCCCGTACTCAGGGTTTATTTGGCCAATGGCGTTGATGTATAGGCTATTGTTAAAAACAATGACTGTTGTCACTAACCGATGAACATTGGTTGTGACTCTGCCGCGTCATCGCGTTACATTCACGCATGTTCATCAAGCGCAGCAAATCTGGCGACAAGGTCTACACCTCGGTTCTCCTCGTGCAGGGCGAGCGGGTCCCCGTTCCGCGTGGCCCTGGGCGGCCGCCCAAGGGCTCCACCCGCAAGACGAAGGTGGTGCACCGCACTCTCGCCAACCTGTCCAAGCTGCCTGAACCCCTGGTGGCGCTCATCGACCGCTTCTGCAAGGCAGAACGTGCAGGAGAGCCGCTCGACGGGTTCGTATCGACCGACGAACCCGTGATCGGGCTGGCCTTCGGCCCCCTCGCCGCGCTCCTCGCCATCGCCCGCGTTCTCGGCATTGAACGCGCGCTGGGGTCGGGACGGCAGGCGACGCTCGCCCTCTTCCTCGTGCTGGCTCGGGTGGCGCACCGGGGGTCACGACTGTCGGCGGTCCGGTGGGCGGACACGAACGCCGTCCGTGAGGTGCTCGGTCTCGAGGCCTTCGACGAAGACGATCTCTACGCGACGCTCGACTGGCTCGCCACCCGGCAGGACCGCATCGAGGAGGAACTTGCCCCCCATCCCGAGGCCGGAGCCCTGTTCCTCTACGATGTGACCTCTTCGTACCTGGAGGGTCAGCAAAACGAGCTGGCGGCACCCGGCTACAACCGCGACGGCAAGCGCTACAAGAAGCAGATCGTCGCTGGACTTCTCACGGATGTGCACGGCGATCCGGTGTCTGTGCAGGTCTACCCCGGCAACACCTCCGATCCCGATACCGTCGGCGACCAGGTCCGAAAGCTGGCCGAGCGCTTCGGGGCCAAAGATATCGTCCTGGTCGGTGATCGTGGAATGATCAAGGCGAAGGGGCGTGAGCTGCTCAAGGAGCATGGCTTCCGCTACATCACCTCCCTGACCGACCCGGAGATCCGAAGAGCCCTGGCCGAGGGCACGCTTCAACTCGGCCTCTTCGACGAGAAGGTCACCGAAGTGCAAGGCGATGGCAAGCGGTACATCCTCCGGCGCAATCCCGCCATGACGGCTCGGGCACGGAGTCGCCGCGCGGACCAGCTCGAACGCGTGCGCCAGAAGGTGGACGCGCGGAACACCCGGGTCGCAAACAGCAAGCGTGCCCGCCCCGACGTGTCGCTCCGCCATGCCGAAAAGTGGCTCAAGACCTACAAGTTGCACCACTACGTGCGGGCGGAGCTGCGTGGCCGGGAGGTCCATCTCGTCGTCGATGAGGCTGTGCGCGATGCCAGACAGAGCCTCGATGGCTGCTACGTCGTGGTGACCGATGTGCCTGTGAAGCAGGCGTCGGCCCAAGATATTTGGGAGCGGTACGGCGATCTCCAGAAGGTGGAGCGCGACTTTCGTACCATGAAGACCACACTGCTCGAACTACGCCCCATCTTCGTGCGCAAGGCGAACCGCACCCGAGCCCATGCGCTGGTCACCATGCTCGCCCTCAAGATCGCGCGCGAGTTGGAGCGGCGTGTCGGTCCGCTCGGGCTCACCTGCCAGGACGCTCTCGACCGCCTCGAAGCTGTCCGCCTCGTCACCCTCGCAGACCCAGCCCTCGGACTCTGGCGCCTGCCGGCCCGGTGGGCTGACGAACAGCGGGAGGTCCTCACTGTTCTCCCGCCGTTGCCCACCCCGCGGTTGTCTCTACAACGCCAGGGCGCGTAGGCGAGATTCGGCAATAACAAACTGGGGATTGGGGATGGGGGAGTGTTGGGGAAAGGGGGAAGATCCGTCAGAACGGGGCGTTTACGGGCAGACCGAAGGCCTGGGCGATGGGCAGCAGCGCGACGACGACCACCGCCACCGCGAGCGCGACCAGCAGCGCAAAGCGCACCGGCATCAACAACAGCGGCACCAGCGGGTGGGGTTTCACGTCGGGCTCGACCATGAGTTCGGTGCAGCCCAGCCACCGGAGCGGCGCTGCAGGCGCGCGTAGACCTCGACGGGCCCTGTCGCGGTGGCCTGGTCGGCCGCCCGGCGCAGGGGAGCGGCGAGCTTGACCGGCAGGTCGCCTCCGTCTGCGATCAGCTCGACCAGGCCATCCCCCTGGCTGGTGAGGTGGGCGTGCACTCAGCCGTCCCGCGCGGCCCCACCGAGCAGCGCGGCGGCTGCGACGGTCTGCGGAGGGTCGAGCATCTTGCGCCCCGAGGGCAGCAGGGGCAGCACGATGACGAGGCCGCGCCCACCAACGCCGAACATCGCCGCGCTCCAGAAAAGTCCCGCCGAGCCCATGCCGACGCTGACGAGCCCGATGCCTACCTGGCCCACGACGAAGACGCCACGCGCGACCTGGCCGATGGCGATGACACCGGTGGCCATCTGGCCCAGGGCCAAGAAGCCCGTAGCCACCTGGCCGATGGCGATGAAGCCTGTTGCCTCTTGCTGCACGTCGATGATCTTCATGGGTGGCGGTCTCGGATCCCTGTGTTCGAAGGGCCGCGCCCAGTCCACAATCAGAGCCCAACCGCCGGGAGGATGTACGTCACCCCTGACTTCGTGGCATCCCCCGTGGCAGCCCAGGCGCCCACCAGCAGGTCCTGGTACCCGTCTCCGTCGAGGTCGCCCGCGCCGGCCACCCCAGCACCTGCATGGTCGGCGGTGGCGTCTCCGTAGAACACCGCGTCCATCGAAGACGCCGATATGGTCCCCGATGCGGGGGAGTAGTAGAGGTATGCGGCTCCGGAGCACAGGCCGTAGCGATCCACGCACGGGGCGCCGACGATGACGTCGTCGGTGCCGTCTCCATCGATGTCGCCGCCCCAACCTACGCTCTGACCGAAGTAGTCGCCGTCGGCGTCGCCGTCGAACCGCGCCGCCGCCAGGAACAGGTCGCTGTCGGCAGTGATCGGCCCCTCGATCACCCAGACCGAACCCGTCCGCGTGTAGGGATCGGCCTTGCCGCTCTCGCTGCCGAGCAGGACATCGTCGTAGCCGTCGCCGTTGGCGTCGCCGCCGCCAACGAGCCCACCGGGGTAGTCGGAATACTGCTCGACGCCATAGGCGCCGTACACCTCGGCGTCGGCGCTCGTCTCGAACATCGCACCGGAACCGGGGCAGTTGAACACCAGGAAGCTGGAATAGACAAAGACGGAGCCCGAGGTGGGGTCGTAGCGGTAGGGGCTGCCCACGAGGAGGTCGTCGCACCCGTCTGCGTCCAGGTCCCCACCGGGCGAGATCGACTGGCCGAGGTTCTCGCCACCCTGCGCATAGATCCGCAGGCCGGCGCTCGACAGGGAGCCGGACCCCGTGGTCCCGCCCGAGATCACGTAGGCGGCCCCATAGTATGAGTTGTAGCCCCATGATCCGATGCCGAGGTCGGGCAGGCCGTCGCCGTCGATGTCGCCCACCCCGCGGACGGCGTACCCGGCGCCACTGGCTGTGCCCTCACCTGTCCAGGACCCATCGGAGGCGGACAGCGACATCGTGCCTGTCACGGGCCCCAGGACGAGCCACGCCGACCCTTCCAGGTCTGCCGCCTTGTTGCCAATGGCCAGGTCGTCGTATCCATCGCCGTCGTAGTCACCCACGAAGTCGATCTCGAAGCCGGCGAACTCGTTTGCCCGGGTACCCTCCAGCACCGCCGTGGTTGCCGACAGGCTCATGTCGGCCGTGATGGGCCCCAACTGGACATAGACTGCCCCGGAGTACGAGGCGGCGGC
>JAADHA010000232.1 GCA_013152105.1 Oligoflexia bacterium
TGGCGCCCAGGCGAAGAGACCCGTGCAGTTGGGGCCGGTGGCTGAGTCGGCGGTGGCACCCGCCAAGCCTCTACCCCCGATCGTCGAACATCCATCCAGTCCGACCCTGGTCGCGCTGAGGGACCCGCCTGAACGCGAATCATCCGGTGCCTTCAACCTGGCAGATGGTGCGCTGAACTCGGTCCCCTCTGGGCCCATCGAGCCCACCTTGGATGTCCCTGACCAGCCGGAAACGCAGCCCACGACGCAGCCCACGATCGCAGCCGCCGCAGCGGCCCCGCTGGATCCCCCACGGCAGGACAGTCAGGATGACGCGCTGGACTGGGAGCCCACACAGCGCTCCAGTGGAGTTCCCAAGGTCCTCTTCCTGGTCGCGGGGCTGGTGCTGATCGGTGGCTTGGGCGGCACCTGGCTCCGGGCCCACCTGGCTGGCAGCTCCGAAGGCGAGTCGCTCCAGCAGCTCGAGAATCCGGTGTCCGCGCCCCACCAAGTACGTGCTGAGCCCCCGGGACCCCCAGCCGCCACCGCGACTTCCCCTGCGCCGGTGGCCCCTGTTCGACCGGTGGCGGCACCGGGGGCCAATGGCGGCGCTGCGGTGGGTACCAAGATCGAGACCAGCACCGACCCGCCAGTCGCCGACGGTTGGTCCATGCCCGCCGCGCAGACGGAACCTGTGTCAGCCGCTCCAGCTCCAGCTCCGGCCTCAGCAGCCGCGACTCCGGCGCAGGTGTCGGCGCCTGTCCGCCCAGCCGCTCCTGTGCTTGCTCGGATCCGTCTGACCGGTGACCCTGCCCATGTGACCCTCAAGGGTGTACGCGGCACCTTCGACGCCGCCAGGGGCCGGGTGCCCGCTGGGACCTACCAGGTATGGGTCCGCTTCGATGGTCGGGCAGACCTGGCCCTCAGCCAGACCGGCAGCGTCACCCTCAAGACGGGTGAGACGGTCACCTTGCGCTGCGACCAGTCTTTTGCCGAGTGTACGCAGCAGTAGCGGGCCAGCGGGGGATCTGGACCGGCCATCACTCCGTGAAGGCGGCGCCAATCTTCGAGTAGATCCCAAGCACGTCGCTGTCGGACCCGTTGAAAGGCAGTGTGGAGTCGGGCTGTCGGGCCGTTTCTACCCAGATGTCGATCTGTCGCCCTGTTGGCCAGACGGTCCAGTCATCGGGCACGGTAAAGGACCCGTCGTCGTTGGCGACACAGTCCAACTCCTCAAGGTAGCCGGACCCCGCGCTGTTTTGCAGACCCAGCTTGATCAGGACGATGTCGCCACTGCCCCCGGTCCAGGTCAATGTGAAGCTGGACTGCACATAGACGACTTCGGATCCTTCCAGGTTCGGGGTGAGCACCCTGAGACTGCTGGTTGGTGTGCGCACCAGATCCACCACTTCAAACGAGGGCAACGTGTCCGGCGACACGGTCTGCATATCGTAGCCTGTCGCGAAGGCGAATTCAGACCCGTCGAGCTGCGCATAGTAGGCGTCGAGGCCGGCATCCCAGGGCACGTCGAACGCGTACCCGCCGCCACTCAGCTCGATCTGGTCGACGCCCATGTCCAAGCCCACCGAGGGACTGCCGCTGTAGTCGTAGTTCAGCTCGCAGTCGTCGACCGACGGTCCGTAGATCTGCCAGGAATTCAGGGCGTTGGGTTCCTGGAAGAGGAGGGCAGCCTCGACCATGGGATCGGCTGGGGTGGACCCCCAGTAGTCGCCCATATACTCGGTGTAGCGGAGGTATCCAATGACCCCGTTGAGCCCGGTGCCGTCCGCGATGTATCGGAAGGCATCGATCAAGGTGGCACTGCCCGCATCGGTCCGGACGCTGATATCCTCCAAGCCGGCGAGATGGGCTGGTGGCGCCGTGACGGTCAATTCGTTCTGCGTCCACGAGAGAACCGTTGCATCGCTTGTGCCAAAGCGGACGACGGTCGAGGCGTCGAAGTTTCCACCCGTCAGGGTGATGGTGCCGCCGCCGGTCACCATATCGTAGGGCGGTGTGATCGTGTCCAGATAGGGATCGGCAAGGGGTGCGGTCGAACCGGTGCCGGTGCCAAAGCCCGTGTCAACATTAGCCATAAGGTCGTATGGGGCGGATATCATTGCGCAACTGTATAGCGGAAACACGGCCAGCAGGGCCCAGCGGCGAGGTAGCGTTGCGTTCACACCGGGACCGTACCGCGCCACTCGCTTGGTGGCCATTAGTTGGCCTCGGAAGCGGGGGGGGACGCGCAGGGGACCCGCGCCGCGATAGGCTGTGAGCGATGGCCTGCCCGCTTCCAATCGGATCGTCCGACTTCGCCCAGATACGGGGTGAGGGGCTCACCTACGTCGACAAGACGGGCCTGGTGGGTGATGTCGTGCATTCGAACCGGCGAGTGCTGCTGCTGGCTCGTCCCCGGCGGTTCGGCAAGACGCTGAACCTCACGATGCTGCGGGCCTTCTTCGAGCGGACGGACCGGGACGCCGCCGCTATTTTCGATGGCTTGGAGGTGACGCGGGCGGGCGACGATGTGATGGGGCACTTCCAGCGGCACCCGGTGATCTACCTCACGTTCAAGGACGTGAAGCACCGGAGCTGGGACGACTGCATCGAGTCGCTGGGACTGATGCTCGCGACTGAGACCCAGCGCCACGCTCCTCTGTTGGGTGATGCCAGGGGCGATCTCCTCGAACGGATTGCGGCGCGGCGCGCCAGCGCGGTCGAGCAGGGTGCGATGCTTGGACACCTCTCGGCGGCACTCGCGGCCGCCACCGGCGAACAGGTGGTGATCCTGATCGACGAGTACGACACGCCGATCCACGCGGGCTTCGTCAACGGCTACTTCGACGAGATCATCACGTTCTTCCGCAACTTCCTGTCGGGGGGCTTCAAGGACAACCCGCACCTGTACCGCGGGGTGGTGACCGGGATCCTGCGGGTCGCCAAAGAGAGCATCTTCAGCGGGCTCAACAACGTCGATGTCCACACGGTCTTGTCCTCGCAATTCGGCCGCTGGTTCGGGTTCACGCAGCCCGAGGTCCAAGCACTGGCCGATGCCTGCGGCCAGCCCCAGGCGATGGCGGTGCTGCGGGACTGGTACGACGGCTACCGGATCGGCGGTCAGGCCATCTACAACCCCTGGTCGGTGCTCAACCAGCTCGTCCGGCCGGGCGAAGCGCCGGCGCCCTGGTGGGTGAACACCGCCTCGGACGACATCCTGCGAGAGCTGCTTATCGGCGCGGGGATGGAGCTTCAGGATGACCTCTCGGCCCTCATCCGGGGCCAGACCGTGACCCGACCTGTCTCGGAACACATCGTGCTGCGGGACGTGCGCCAGGACGCCGACTCGTTGTGGAGCTTCTTGTTGTTCAGCGGCTACCTCACGGTGGATGGCACGCCGACTCGACTGCCGGACGGCCGCTTCGAGGCCACCCTGCGGGTGCCCAACCGCGAGGTCGCCACCGTTTACCGCAACCTGTTCTCGACCTGGATGCGCATGGCGTTGTCCGGCTGGTCCGACGCGCCGCGGCGCCTGTGCCGGGCCTTTCTGGAAGGGAACCAGTCGGTCGTCCGCAAGCTCCTCCAGCGGCTCATCCTCGAGACGCTGAGCTACTTCAACCTGGGCGGAAAGCAGGCCGAGGCGGTCTACCAGGCATTCGTCGTCGGCCTGCTCGTCCAACTCCAGGCGACGCACGATGTGTGGTCCGACCGCGAGGGCGGTTTCGGTCG
>JAADHA010000635.1 GCA_013152105.1 Oligoflexia bacterium
CAGCCATAGTCCGCGTCGATCAGGGTGCCCCCAGCGGCAAAGGGTGAACCCAGGTTCTCGGGCACCGGTGGGTCTCCGGCCACCCGCAGGCCGGCCTCGACCAGACCAAGCAACAGGGCCGCCGTGAGCAGGCCAAGGGCCAGCTTTCGCGCCAGCGTGGAGACACTCAGGGCAGGGCGTCTCAGGGCATCCGCTCTACGCGCATCAGCACGACCCGATCCTTGATGGCTCCGGGCCGACCAAAGGTCCAGCCCTTGCCCGACTCCAGATCAGCGGCGATGTCGAAGGACTGCTCGAAGTCGGGGTCCGACCGGTGAGCATCCGGCGCGTCGAGCTTGTCGAGGTCCGGCACGCGCAGCGCCAGACGCCCGTCCTTGGATTTCCAGGCGTGCCCCTTCACAATCTGGATGCAGCGCCAAGGGGCGTCGTTGTAGTCGCCGATGCGGCTGGTGACCATGACCACGCGACTGCCGACGGGGCCCACCAGCACGAAGGAGGACAGGTTGTCGGGCAGCGTGCCCTGTCGGCCGCTGGGAAAGATCTGGACGACGTGGCGGGTGCCCGCGAAGCCGGGCTTGGTGAAGCCCACCATATCGCAGCGCATGTTCTCGGCGATCTGCCAGTCCACAGGGACTCCGGCGTGAGATGAGAAGGAGGGAGAGGGAGAGGGGTGCGCCCCGCACCGACGCCCTGGACGCGGCATCCAGCGCCGATAGCCAGAGCATAGCGGGTCGACCGTGGATCACGGAAGTCCAGGCCGCTCAGACGGAGGCAAGATGGGTCTGCTCATCGACGGAAAATGGAAAGATCAGTGGTACTCGACCGAGAAACACGGGGGGCGCTTCGTGCGACCCGGCGCCCAATTCCACGACCAGGTCGGACCGGGCGCGGGCGAATTCCCAGCAGCGCCCGGCCGCTACCACCTCTACGTCAGCCTGGCCTGCCCGTGGGCGCACCGCACCCTGATCGTGCACGCCCTGAAGGGTCTTGGAGACAGCATCGGGCTCAGCGTGGTCGAACCCTTGATGGCCGATCAGGGCTGGGAGTTCAGCGAAGCCCTGCCGGACCACGTCGGCAACCACCATCTTCTCCACCAGGTCTACACCGCGGCAGAGCCCGACTACAGCGGCCGCGTGACGGTGCCCGTGCTGTGGGACAAGCAGCGCGGAACCATCGTCAACAACGAGTCCAGCGAGATCATCCGCATGCTCACGCGGTCCTGGGACGCGTGGTCCAGCCGACCAGACCTGGACCTGTACCCCAAAGACCTGCGCGAGCCGATCAACGACGTGAACCAGCGGGTCTACACGGCGGTCAATAACGGCGTCTACAAGGCGGGCTTCGCGACCACCCAGTCCGCCCATGATGCCGCCGTCACCGCGCTCTTCGACGAACTCGACCGACTGGAGCAGACCCTCTCCCACCAGCCCTGGCTGGCTGGCGAGCGGCTGACCGAGGCCGACATCCGCCTGTTCACCACCCTGCTGCGCTTCGACCCGGTCTACGTCGGCCACTTCAAGTGCAACCTGCGGCGGCTGGTCGACTACCCGGCCCTATGGGCCTTCACCCGCGCGCTCTACCAGGTGCCCGAGATTCGCCAGACCTGTGACCTGGCCCACATCAAGCAGCACTACTACCGCTCCCACCCCAGCATCAACCCCCACGGCATCGTACCGCTGGGTCCGCTCCTGGACCTGGAGGCGCCCCACGGCCGCGGCCCGGTCGCGCTCCCCCCAGTAAAGGGCGCCCATAGCTGAGACCGGATAGCTCCCGCCGCCTTCAACTTCTGACGGGACGGCCCCATGTCCAACGACTTCATCTTCCAGATGGTCCGCGCCGGGATCACGCTGCCCAGCGGGCGCAAGCTGCTCGAACCGACCAGCCTGGCCTTCTTTCCCGACGCCAAGATCGGCGTCATCGGCCACAACGGCGCCGGCAAGTCCACCCTGCTCAAGCTCATGGCGGGCATCATCGAGCCGACCGAGGGCGAAGCCTTCGTCCAGAAGTCCCGTGCAAAGGTCGGGTATCTGGCCCAAGAGCCCCTCCTCGACGAGCACCTGAGCGTCCGCGAGAACATCGAGCAGGGGCTAGCCGAGATCAAGCAGCTCCTGGTCGATTTCGAGGCCATCAACGAGGCATTTGGCGAGCCCGATGTCGACTTCGACGCGCTCATCGAGAAGCAGGGCAAGCTGCAGGACCGCATCGACCACGTCAACGGCTGGGAGCTGGACCGCATGGTGGACATCGCCATGGACGCGCTGCGGGTGCCGCCGGGCGACTGGCCGGTCACCAACCTCTCAGGAGGCGAGCGTCGTCGCGTCGCCTTGTGCCGCTTGCTGCTCGAAAAGCCCGACCTGCTCTTGCTGGATGAGCCCACCAACCACCTCGACGCCGAGAGCGTGGCCTGGCTGGAGCGACACCTGGCCGAGTACCAGGGCTGCGTCATCGCCGTGACCCACGACCGCTACTTCCTGGACAATGTCGCCCAGTGGATCCTGGAGCTGGACCACGGCCACGCCTACCCCTACCAGGGCAACTACAGTGGCTGGCTGGAACAGAAGCAGGAGCGCTTGCGCAAGGAATCCAAGGCCGAGACCAAGCGCGCCCGAACCCTGGCCCAGGAATTGGACTGGATCCGCAGCAATCCCAAGGCCCGCCAGGCCAAGCAGAAGTCCCGCATCACGGCCTATGAAGCGTTGTTGGCGCAAGAGACCCAGACACGGCGCAAGACCGGCGCACGGATTCACGTCCCCCTGACCCAGCGCCTGGGCAACAAGGTTCTGGTCGGCCAGGGGCTGAAGAAGGGCTACGACGAGAAGCTGCTCTTCGAGGACCTGGACTTCGAGCTGCCACCCGGTGGAATCGTCGGCGTAATCGGGCCCAACGGGGCAGGAAAGACCACCCTCTTCCGCATGATCGTCGGCGACGAGCAGCCCGACGCCGGCACCCTGACCCTGGGTTCGACGGTCGACCTGGCCTATGTCGACCAGAGTCGCTCTGCGTTGGACCCCGACAAGTCCGTGTGGGAGCAGATCAGCGAAGGCCAGGACCTGCTGCGCATCGGCGACCAGGACGTCAACAGCCGGGCCTATGTCGCCGCCTTCAACTTCACGGGCAGCGACCAACAGCAAAAGGTCGGCACCCTGTCAGGAGGCGAACGCAACCGCGTACACCTCGCCGAATTGCTCAAGCGAGGCGGCAACCTGTTGCTGCTCGACGAACCGACCAACGACCTGGACATCGACACCCTGCGCAACCTGGAGGATGCGATCCTGGACTTCCCTGGTTGCGTGGTGGTGATCAGCCACGATCGCTTCTTCTTGGACCGGATCGCGACCCACATCCTGGCCTTCGAGGGCGACAGCCACGTCGAGTACTTCCAGGGCAACTTCGCCGAGTACGAGAAGGACAAGAAGCGCCGCCTGGGCGTAGATGCGGACCAGCCCCACCGGATCAAGTACCGGAAGCTGAGCCACTGATTGCGTGGGTCGAGCTGGGGGCGGCCGTAGCTGTGCGGATCCCCATCTGGCGGAGGCGCTCCAACACCACGACAGCGCACCAGGGTTCTTCAAGAGCGCCAACTCCAGACCTCCTGAGATTTCGCCTGTCTCAGGTGACACTGTCGGCCCCCTTGACGGCATTTTTCAGTGTCAGCTCCAGGATGAGTTGCTGCACTGTCACACCGTCCATCGGAAAGCCCTGC
>JAADHA010000139.1 GCA_013152105.1 Oligoflexia bacterium
CCCGACCAACCAGCCAGTCTTGAGATCCTGCATCATATCCGCGGCTTCGCTGGCCCCACCCGCCGCCACGCCGCCGGTGAGCAGGTTGGCGCTGGTCACACTACCCAGGGCGGCGTGTCCACCGGACTGGGCGACGCCGAAGGCGATCTGGGTGACCGAGCCCATCGCCCCAACGGGGTTGATGTCGGTCTCGCCAGTGGCCCGCACCGCGATGACGGCCAGGATGAAGGAGAGCAGGATGGACAGCAGCCCAAAATACCAGGGCACTTCAAAGCGAAGCTGCAGCATGGCCATCACACCGACCCCGCTGAGGATCAGCCCCACAGCCCACTGCCAGGTCGGGAACTGCAGGTGATCGATGGGCGACTTGCCGGCCTTGCGGTCGAACAGGCTGGTGATGGCCCGCAGCATGATCTTGCCCTTCATCAGGGTGCTGGTGAGCCCCGCCGCGACCATCAGCCCCAGGCCCGGCCACATCGTCCACTTCACGATGATGCTGTAGAGGTTCCCGCTGTGAACCTGGGCCATATACTTGCAGTTTTCCTGCACGAAGGCCAGCTTGTCCGCAGGGATCGGGTCCAAGCCCAAGATGGTGGCGCACTGACCCGAGACCGTGTCCGAGGTCATCGTCATCGCCATCGCGGCGTCGATCCCGTGCATATGCAAGATGGGCGCGATGATCCCCCACGCCACGAAGCCGCCGATGGCCAGCGAGATCCCGACCCGCGGGCCGACCAGGAAGCCAGCCCCGAACATCATCGGAGAGAAGGCCGCGCCGATGTTCAAGCTGGCCAGGGACAGACCGCCCAGCCCCTTGAGCTTGGCCGGCGCCAGGATGGCCTGCGGTAGAAAGGCACCCGGGCCGTCTCGCAGCCAGGTCAGGACGAAGCTGCCCAGCCCCATGGTCGCCAAGGCGCGGGCCTTCTTCATGGCGTCGGCACCCTTGGCGTGCATGGCCTGAATGGTCTGCGCCGCCGCCGTCCCAGTCGGGAAGGTGAGCTGGTCCACGATCACCATCTGGCGCCGCAGGGGGATCGCGAAGAAGACCCCCAGAAAGCTGGTAAAGAACACCCACAGCAGCACGTCGAGAAAGGTCGGGGCGTGGGGGATCACGCCTTCGTCGGCCAACAGGATCAGGGCCGGGATGACGTTGACGATATTGCCCAGGCTGCCTGCGGCGCTGGCGAATGTCTGGGTCGCGTTGTTTTCGAGGATCGAGTACTTGCGACCGAGCGCCTTCATGATGGCGAAGCCCAGGATGACGGCGATGATCGAGCCGCCTTCTCCCCATCCGGTCTTCAGCCCCATGTAGATATTGAAGGCCACCATCAGGGCGCCCAGCAGCACCGAGATCACGATCACCTGGCCCGTCAACTCGGGAAGGGTCGCGCCCTTGTAGGTGTGCTCCAGCCAGTCCCGTTCAATGGCCTCGACCTCTTCCGGGGTCTGCGGAGCGGGGTGGTCGGCGGCTGCGTCGATCTGCATGAGCGTGCTCGGGGATCCAGGGGAGCCGAAGCTCAGCCGAGTACACGGTCGAGCCAGTCGCGGCGCTTATCCCGGCAGGTGCCCCTTCGCGCCCTCCGATCCCTGCGACAGCGGACCGGTCGCCTTCACTCGCCGCACATCAGCGAGCTGCCGCATATAGGTCCCGCTGAGGCGGCGCGTGAGCCAGTCCGACAAGGCGGGCAAGGTCCGCCCCAGGCCGATGAGCGGGCGCAGGGGTGTCGAGTTCACGATGATCTCGCCGCGGTCATCGTGCAGCGCGCGCAGAATCGCCGCGACGACGGCCGCCACCGTGGTTCCCCCCAGGGCCGCTGGCGCGTGACCGGCTTCGCGCTTGTGGACTTCGTGCATGCCGGCACCATTGATGAATCCCGGGCAGATGGCCGTAAACCCAAAAGGAGCGTCGCAGTACTCCATGCGCAGCGAGTGGGTGGCCGCGATGAGCCCCGCCTTGGTCGCCGAATAGACCGCTGCATACGGGGTTCCCACCAATCCGGCGGTCGACGCCATCGTCACGACCTGGCCCTGGCCCGCGGCCTGCATGTACGGCACGAGCAGACGGGTCAGCGCCAGGGGTGCCGCCAGGTTGATGGTGATCGAGCGAGCGATCCCCGTCACCGTCGCCTGGTCGAAGTGCTGGAAGTCCTCGACCCCTGCGTTGTTGACCAGCACGACCGGCGGTCCGAGGTCTTCGGCGACCCTTGCCACCAGCACCGGCAGGGAGTCGATCTGGCTGAGGTCCGCTGGGAAGGGTTTTGCCACCCCACCCTGCCCCTGGATCTGCGCCGCGACCGCCTGGAGCCCAGCCTGGTCTCGGGCCACCAGCGCCAGCTTCAGCCCGGCAGCCGCCAGGTGCGGTGCCAAGGCCGCGCCCACACCCCGTGAGGCACCGGTCAAGATGCACACACGCCCTCGCAGATCTCGCATCAGCCTCTCCCGAGATTTCGTGGCCCTTCTACGTGCCCACACAACCAGCTAACGTCCACGACGGAGGACCACTCGATGCCCCGACACCCTCTCCACTGGCAACCGGGGTCTTCCCTCGCGGCTGGTCCCGGCTGCACGGACAGCGGCACCGGCGACACCGGCGACACCGGCGACACCGCCACCAACCTCTTCCAGGTCGCGTTCGACATGGTGATCGAGGGCAAGCCCTACCAGGACCGCTGCATCGGCAGTTTCATCAAGATCACCCTCGACCCGACTGGATCGCCCGCCGTCGATGGAATCATCTCCTGCGACTGGCAGGATGAGCTGGGGGCAGCCTTTGGCATCTACACCATGGGTGGCTTGATCGATGGCGAAGCAAGCGGCAGCGACGTCGGCGGCGACGTCGGCGGCGACTGGTCTCTCGGTCCCATCGCCGAGCCGTGGGCGGGCAGCTTCGATGCACAGGGCAACCTCAGCGGCGCCTTCTCAGGCAAGGGCAAGCTCAACTACGGTGGCACCGATGTGACCTACAGCTATGACGGCAGCCTTGAGGTTGACGCTGGCTGGCCTCCTCAGTCCGCGCCCCCCAAGCGGCCTTCCTCAGCACGCCGGGTTAGCCGCGCGCCATGTCCACGAAGCCTCCCCTCGAGCTCATCGCCCTCGACGATGACGGTCGCCCCTCGCAAGAAGAAGCCGAGGCCGCCGTCCACACCCTGATCCGCTGGGCCGGAGACGACCCCACACGCGAAGGGCTGGTCGATACTCCGGCCCGCGTGGCCCGTGCCTATCAGGAATTCTTCTCGGGCTATGCCGAAGACCCCGTCGCCGTGTTGTCCCGGACCTTTACCGAGGTCGAGGGCTATGACGAGATGGTCCTGCTCAGGAATATCCGCATCGAGAGCCACTGCGAGCACCACATCGTACCGATCATCGGTCGCGCCCATGTCGCCTACCTGCCTGACCACCGGGTCGTCGGCATCAGCAAGCTGGCCCGCGTGGTGGAGCTCTACGCCAAGCGCTTGCAGATCCAGGAGAAGATGACGGCCCAGATCGCCGAAGCGATCTACACGGTGCTCAAGCCCAGGGGGGTCGGCGTCGTGATCGAAGCAGACCACGCCTGCATGACCACCCGCGGCGTACACCAGCCCGGTGTCGGCATGGTCACTCGCCGGCTGCTGGGCTGCTTTCGCGAAGACCCGGTCCGTCGCGAATTCCTGTCGATGGTCGGCTCCTGAGTCACTCGCGCTCGTAGTAGATGATGTCCCATCACCCCTTGCCAGGTGAGCTGAATGGGACCGATCCCGCTGGCATCGGCCGCCTTGCCGCGGAGGTCAGCCGCCCTCGCGCCGCCGCCCCCGCGCCGCAGTTGCCGACCTGGCCCACACCAAAGTCCAGCACCAAAGCCCCGCACCAAAGCCCCGCACCAAGGCGTAGCTCCGCGGGATTTCGGGGCGTCGCCAGCCCGCTCTGATGCCCGGTTCCGGTCTCAACTGGCCCCGGGGCCAGCTCTATAGACAGAATACTGTGGCACCTACGACCGCGGCGCTCCCAGCCGCCCGGCGGCGATGTGGGGGCGGTCCGCGGTACCCTGGGGCAGGGACATGGCGACGGGCTCCGAGCGGAGGAGCGGAGGAGCGGATCGCCAACGGGTTGAGGGTGGTGGATGATAGGCTGCGACCGCCCGCAGGAGTGGATCATGGAGATTGTGGCAGGCGCTACCCAAAAGGACACGGTAGAGCAGATCATTCAGGGGGCCGAGAAGCAGGTCATGCTGTTCTCGCCCTACTTCGACCCTTGGCAGCGCTTGACCGAGGTCGTCACCCGCGCGATCGGCGTCCGAGACGTGAAAGTCTTCTTGATCGTTCGTGGTGGCAGGGACGCCAAGAAGCAGCTCGGCATGGCCAAGCGCTGGGAGAAGCTGGGGGTCGAGGTGCGCACCAAGGACCACCTGCACGCCAAGGTCTACCTCAGCGAGAAGGCGGCGCTGGTCACCAGCCTCAACCTGCTCAAGTCGTCGGTGCTGGACTCATGGGAGCTGGGAATGCTGCTGACGCAACCTGGCGACTCGGTCATTCTGCGCAAGCTCCACACACAGTTGCGTCCGCTGGTGCAAGAGGTCAAGGAAGAGCACCACCTCAGCGTGGCGCGCGCGCTGGACTTGACGCCGAGCTTGAGTATCAGCGGCCTGGAGGTTGATCTGCCCGCGGCGCGTGCCAAGCCCGTCCGGTCCTCGCGTGCCCGGACGACGGCGCGCACCACGACCAAGACCACACGCCGCCGCACGA
>JAADHA010000540.1 GCA_013152105.1 Oligoflexia bacterium
GGCCCTGGTCCAGCGGTCCCTTGATAGCCGGGGCCTGACCCGCCGCCGGGCTGGCCGAGACGCGCTACGGCACGCTCTGGCGGCGTGTATGGAAGACGGCCAGATCCTGCCGTGGGCCCGACCCATGCTGCGCGCCCTCGCTGATGGGTGGCTGGGACAGGTCGAACCCGATCTGTCCGCCCCGCCCTACACCACCGCCCGCTTGCAGGGCCTGGTCCAAGCGCTACAGATGCACGCTGGCACCCGCGCCAAGCCCTTCGAGGACGGTCGCTGGGACCGCGCTGACTGGCCCGCGCGCGTCGCGCTGCTGGTGGACCTGAAGCAGTCCCTGCGTGCCTCCGAACCGGCGCGGCGGCCTGCGCTGGAGTCGATCTACGCCAAGGCTCGCCAGCAGCTTCGGCTTCAACTGGTCTCTGAGCGCGATCGCGCCATGGCAGACGGCCGGATGGCGACGGCCGAGCTCGCCCAGGCGGTCCTGGTGAGCATGGTGGGTCAGTCCCCGGCTCATGCGCGCTCGCTGACCGCTGACGACGCGGTCGCGACCTGGATCCGCGGCGCCTTGCTGGCTCCCGCGAACCGTCCCGAGGCAGCCAGCCTGGTCGAAGCGGCGCTGGCCCACAACCGGCTGGACTTGGTGGGCTTGACCCTGCCCAAGGTCTCGGTGCTCCTGGCCGACCCCCACCTGGCCTGGGGGCCCGTCCAATTGGGGGCCATACAGGCCGACATCGGCGGGCCCACGGTCCAGATCGAGACCCTGATGCACGCCTGGAGCCCGTCGGCGACCGTGCCCAACCCCGCCTGGCAGGCTGCCCAGGCTGAGGCGCGCTACCTGGACCAGGCCATCGACGCGATCGATGGTGTGGACCTGGCGCGGATCGAACAGCTCGAACAGCGCCGCACGGGGATCCCATCCCGGTCCTTGGCGGTCGGGCCGGGCAGCCCCGCTCCCGGACATGATCTGAAAAGCTGGCGATCGGCGCGTCTGTCCAGCCTTCGTGCCCGTCGGAACGCCATCGAAGCACTCTCCCCGACCACCGGTCAGCGCCACACGTCCCTGATCGGCTTCGAGGCCCAGGTCCAGCGATGGTCCGGCACGGCCAGCCGCACCCTGCGCCTGGTGCTTCCCTCGGGCACCTACCAACACCAGCCATCCGTCGATGTCAGCGAGTGGCGCTACCTTCGCAATCGCGGCAATCCCCGTGTGGATCTGCCCGGTCGCGACCAGTTCGTCGACCGGAGCGACGTGATCGATCGGGCCCAGGCCGATGTCGATGCACACCTGACCGGGGACCTGGCGGCACTTCTACGGGTGGGCATCCGCGCTCGGACCTGGGACCAGGCCATGGCGCTTCCGGGGGACATCGCTGACCGATCTCGCGAGGCGGCCGCCCTGCTGTGGCTGCTCACAGGCCAGGAAGCCCCGGACCTGCTCGGTATTGGCAGCGTCGAAGGCCTGGCTCCGGGCGGGCCCCGGGGCATCGCCGGTGACGCGCTGTTGGTGCGCATCTCCCTGGACGGCGAGCGGGCCGTCCTGCTGCGCGACCCCTACACCTACGAAGTCTTCGATGTGGAGACGGGCTTGCGCCTGTTCGGACCCGATCAGGTCGATCATCGGGTCGACGTGTTCGACGGTGGGACAGATGACTTGAGCTTCCGCCCCGACGGCCGGGTCGTGCGGATCGCCAATACCCTGGTGGATCTGGACACCGGTCGTAGGCTGGGCCACGAAACGGCCTGGCCCCAGGGCGCACGCCCGGTTGGTGTCGATCCCGCCTTGGTCTCCCAGGTCGTTCACAGGGGACAGAAGATGGTCCGAGCAGGCCGCCCCTTGGACCCGGGATCCAGCCACACCGTGGCGCTGCCCCAGCCATCAGGAGACACCTGGGTGCTGGACCACGGCTTCGCATCGCCGGACCTGGGCCATGTCGCGGTTCAGCTTCGGGGTGCCGGGGGGAACACGGCGGTCGTCGTGCTGAGCCTGGACGACGGCAGCATCCTGCAGCGCTGGACCCAGGGCTCGCCGCGTCTGGCCAAGACGCCCGATGGCATCGCCGTCACGACCCTCGCCGGTCTCCAACTCGCGCGCTGGTCGGCCCGAGGTGTGGACCTTCGGACGGTGGCGCCACGGCCTGACTCCGGCGTGCCCTTCACCGGGCCGGTCGGGGTACCGGTGTGGGGACCAGCCGTGACCGCCGAGGTCTTCGACAAGACCGCGGTGCTCTATGGCGACAACGGCACCGGCGGTACCGCCGCTCGCGCCGTGTCCATCCCGTCTGGAGACCGCCCCGAGCTGCTGGACCAGGGCCGCGTCCTGCTGACCCACGGCAGAAACCGTCTCTACCTGACCCGGCTGCCGACCTGGATCGCAGCCCCGCGCTGAGCCCTCTGCTCACTCCACCCCGTTGACCTTGTCGACGACGCGAAACAAGTCGCCAACCGCGTAGTCATCGACCGCCAGCGTGCTGATCGGTCGTCCCCACTGTGCGGCGCAGGCGTCAGCTCGAGCCTGGAGGATCTTCGCCTGGTTGGCGATGGCGGCGTTCTCTTCGCTGGAGAGCGGGTCGCTGATCCAGTGGTTGACCAGGAAGAAGGGGTTGTCGCTGCTGCCCCTGTTCAGCTCGCACGAGAAGTCTTCTGTGGTCTCGAAGCTGTAGGGCGTGTCGAAGTAGAGGTCCCAGGCACCGACGTACCAGTCAGCCGCTCCCCCACCGCCCTGGGCCGTCAAGAGCACGCGTTGGTCCGTGTCGATCAGCTCTTGCAAAGTCGGCCACTCGCCGTTGTCTGGTGGCGTGATCGCGCGGTCCGCCAGCCCCACATCCTGGGCGACCGCGACGGTGTCCTCGGCGCTGATGTAGTCCTCGAAGATGATGGTGATGACCTGGTTGGGGTTGTCATCGAGGAAGGTCTGGATCTCGGCCAGACCTTCGGACAGCGGTTGGGAGCCCAGCTCGCAGTAGGCGTGGCAGAGGGTGGGGACGCCGTCGACGTAGTAGGTGTCCAGCATCAGCGCGCGGACACCGTCCTGGAGCTGTTGGCTCAGTCCGTGCTGCTGGTTGGGGATGAGCCAGCCGGCGTCGGCGTTGGACATCGAGTTGTGCGTGCCGGGCAGGGTCACGTCGGGAAGGCGTCGGTCGCAAAGCTCGTCATGTCCGTTGCATCCGGTCGAGGACGCGCTTGTCCTGGTGGGCGCCGCTGTGTCCACGGCGCTGGCGGGTTCCCCCGTACAGCCCCAGGAACCGCACAGAAGCCATGCGCTGAGCGCGCCGAAGCGGCCAATTGAAGCCAGAGTCTTCGCGTCCCTGGCCTTGGCATCAGGCCGTCGCTGTGACGGCAAGGTGGAAACTCGTACCTGGCGGTGGACCAACGGCATGGCCACAGCATATCCACATCTCGCAACACCCTGGAGGTCCCATGGATTCGCGCCTGCTCCTGCTCACTCTCCCCGTCTTCCTGCTCGGCTGCCCGACCAAGGACAACGGTGGAGGCACCACTGGCTCTACATTCACCGATGGCGGTGCCACCAGTGGAACCGATGGTGGCGCCACCGACGGGGGCACGATCACCGGAAGCGACGGCGGCCAGACCGACGGCGGCCAGACCGATGCCGGTACGACCGATGCTGGCGGGACCGACGCGGGCGGCACCGACGCGGGTGGCACCGACGCGGGCGGCACCGACGCGGGTGGCACCGACG
>JAADHA010000541.1 GCA_013152105.1 Oligoflexia bacterium
GGCCAGACGCGGTCCAGCGCTCGCTCCATGAATTCGTCTTCCTCGGCCAGCAGCAGGGCGCTGCGAGCCAGACCTCGGTTCGCACCCTCACGAAGCTGTCCCAGACCCGCTAACAGCGTTCGGATCTGGCCGCGCTGGCTGGTGGGATTGCTGGGATCCTCGACCCAATCCAGGCCCTCGGCCCGAGCCCAAGCGAGCAAAGTCTCACGGCGTTCGCTCAGCAGGGGACGACACCACGGTGGCGCCAGGGCACGCATCCCGGCCAGTCCGCGGCTGCCCGCCCCGGCCAGCAAGCGCTGAAGCACTGTCTCGGCCTGGTCGTCCTGGTGGTGGGCCGTGGCGATGCGGACCGCGCCCACCGCCTGGGCCTGGGCCAGCAAGGCAGCACGCCGAGCTTGGCGCGCCCGATCCTGCTTGGAGGGACCGGCGGCGAGTTCCAGGGTCGCGGTGTGGGCCGGCAGACCGAGGCGCCGAGCGTGCCGCAGCACCTGCTGGACTTCATCACGGGACTCGGTGCGCAGGCCGTGGTCCAGGGACATCACGACCAGGTCAGCGCCATGGGCGGCCTGGGTCCGCCACAGCAGCTCCAGGAGCACCGTCGAGTCCACGCCCCCGCTCACCGCGATCAGGACCCGGTCTTCGGGAGCCCAGAGCCCGCCGGCGCGGATCGCCTCGATGAGCCGCCGCGGCAAGGTCCGGGCCAGGCCGGCATGGCGCGCGCTGTCCGGTCCCGGCAAGGAGGCCACGGCCAGATCAGGCGGCACCTGGTCATCGTCGTGGGCGCGCACGCGGTGTTCGTGCCCACACTTCTCGCAGCGGTAATGGATCACCACCTGTCCACTGAGCAGCTCGAGTCGGGTCGGCTGGAGGAGCCCACCGCAGTCCGCCGCCCGGTCGCCAGGCACGACGTCGACGTGCAGGCTGCGCAGGCAGGTCGGGCAGTGGTCGCGCACGCGGGCACCGCCACGGTCGACGGCCGCCCCGCAGGTTGTGCAGGTGAACGCTTCGTCGCGACGAATGGGATTGCGCCGGATCTGTGCCGCCTCGACCCGCCGAAGCACGCAGCGGACCAGGGCCTTGCCCGTCAGCTCTGGACCAGGTTCGACCCCCTGCTCGCCAGCCAGGGCCACCAGCGCCGCGTACAAGAGCGGGTCCTGGTCGGCGTCGGCGCCGAGGGCCTTGACCTGGCCCCGACTGCGGGTCCGATCCAAGCGCGACAGCAGGGCGGAGCGATCCATGACGCGGCCTTATCCAGAACCAGGCATCGGCACGCCTGTGGCAGGCCAAGGTGGATAGGATGCGCGCCAAGGAGGCCCGATGCTGCTGACCCTGCTGGCAAGCCTGACCCTGCCCGCCTGGGCGGGCCTGTCCCAGCTAGACGCCCAGGCCATCCTGCTGATCGAGTCTCAGCGTCTACCTCCGATGGCCCTGGAGACCTACGTCGAAGACCCCGACCCACAGACGCGGGCGCGGGCGGCCCGAGCCCTGGGTCGCCTGCGAGAGACCAGCGCGGTCATCGGGCTCGAACGGCTCGCCCAGGACCCAGAAATCACGGTGCGGCGAGAGGCGGCCTTTGCCCTGGGCCAGACCCCCAACTCGCTGGCGGTGGTCGTGAGACGTTTGGCCGAGGAGACCGACCCAGACACCCGCGCAGCCTTGGTCTGCGCCCTGGGAAAACAAGGCGACGCCCAGGTGATCCCCATGCTCTTGGACGCCTTGACCAGCTCGGGCGAGGGTCTGCGAGGCTCGCCCGAGCCCGCCGCCGCGGCGCGGGCCATCGGTCGGCTCTCCATGCGCGAAGTGGTCGACGTGCGGACCCCCCTGGTCGCCGAGCGCCTGCTCGCCATGCTCCATCGCATCGGCCGCGACACGCGCCAGGGCGCCGCCTTTGCCCTCAGCCGCTTGTCCTTGAAGACGCTCGAAGATCCAACCCGCGACCGCCTGCTGGACGCCGCAACCGGCGACCGTGACCCCGTCGTCCGCGCCTTCCTGGTACGTGCCGCGGCAGGGCTGGACCTGCGTCCGCCCGAAACCCAGGCGCTCCTCGCTGTCGCCAACACCGACCCCTCCCCCGGTGTCCGCGTCGCCGCAGCGCGGGCGGCTGCAAAGCTGGACTTTGCGGGGGTCAGCGACCTCTTGGAGGACGAGAACCCCGGTGTCAGGCGCGCCGCCATCACCGCCGTCGGCGCCATCGACAGCCTCGACCCCACGGCGCTGCTCCAGCCCATCATCGACGCGGGCCTCAGCCTGGAAGCCGCCGAAGCCCTGCGCACCGATGGCGATCCCCGCCTGCTCGACGCCGCCACCGCGATCCACACCCTGGCCGCCAACGACCTCCTCGAAGACCCCGAGACCTTCCTCTCCACGGACCAGCCCACCCGCGTGCGCCAGGCCGCTGTCGCTGGCCTCAAGGACCTCGACCGCCTGGTCGAGCTGGCCACCCAGGACGACGAGAACATCGTCCGAACCCAGGCCGCCTCGCGGCTCGCCGAGATCAGCACCGACCCCCAGCAGCTCGTGCCCCTGCTGGACGCACGGGACCGCATCGTCGCCTCCATCGCCGCCGACTACCTCAGCACCCACCCGCTTCCGCACATCGAGGGCAAGCTGGTCGAGCTGCTAAAAGAAGACCACCAGCCCGACCTGCTGCGCGCCGCGGCCCAGGCCCTCGCCGCCCGCTACCAGGGTCATCCCGCCCCTCCCATCGCTCGCGATGCCGACCTGCGCGCCACCCTGAAACGGCTCGCCGTCCACCCCGACGCCTCGGTCCGCGCCGCGATCGCCACCCTCGACGACGCCCTGGGGCTCGACCCCGTGTCCACCGTCCACAACCTCATCACCGTCCCGCTGGACCAGGTGGGGCGCATCCAGGGCGCCCGGATCTTCACCAGCCGGGGCGAAGTTCGGATCGACCTGCTGCCCGATGAAGCCCCCCTGACCGTGTGGAACTTCGCGTCCCTGGCCGACCAGGGCTTCTACGACAACCTGGCGATCCACCGGGTCGTGCCCGACTTCGTCGTCCAGGACGGCGACCCCAGGGGCGACGGCTACGGCGGCCCCGGCTGGACCATCCCCGACGAGATCAACCCCATTCCCTACGACACCGGCGTCGTCGGCATGGCCCTCTCCGGGCCCGACACCGGCGGCAGCCAGTGGTTCGTCACCCTGTCCCCCCAGCCCCACCTCGACGGCGGCTACACCGTCTTCGGTCGCGTCAGCTACGGCATGGGCTTGCTCAAGACCCTCCAGCCCGGCGACCGGATCCGCCACATCGAGATCGAGCGGAGCGCGGGGGGCGGCGACTGAGTGGCGGGCCAGGCCGAGCGGTACTCACGCTATCCCCGACCCCCTTCGTAGCAGCGAGCAGGTACGACGCGCGTGGCCAGCGGCAGAGCATCATCTACCGCAACCAGACCTCGGCGCAGTAATCAAAATGGGGTGGTGACTCTACCCGCGGGTTCGTTCATTTCGCCGGTTTGATAGGCCGTAGGGCCAGTACGGCCAACGGCTCCCAGGTCCGCCCGAGCACCGCGCTGGACACGAACCGGTCCCATGGCGCAGGACATGCCGTGTCGTCGTGCCGTGTCCACGCGCGGTGGTAGGGTCCCGGTGCCTCCGTGACCGAGCAGGTGCGCCGATGCCCGAACCCACCCCACCGCCCGAGGTCGCGCTGATCGACCTGCTGGC
>JAADHA010000394.1 GCA_013152105.1 Oligoflexia bacterium
GGTGGGACGGTTCCAGGGTATCATGGGGGAGGCGCCCTGACAGCGACCCTATTTGCTACTGATCGGTCCAGGTCAGGAGCAGGTCGAGGGTGCCCAGGTTCTGCTTGCCGTTGTTGCAGTCGGTTGGATCGCCCCAGATCTCTTCGCTACCGACGATCTCCCACTGGTGGCCGTTCGCTGACGTGAGGCGCTTGAACTGGACCCAGGTGCCGGTCTCATCCTGGGCCCAGAGATCGCGGTTGAACTCGTCCAGGAACACGAAGCCGTACAGGGCGTCGGCTGGAAAGGGCGCATCCAAGAGAGCGGAACAGGTATCCTGCGTATAGGTCAGGTCACCCTGGTAGGTGCGGTCGCAGTCCGGGCAGACCGAGCCCTGCCGGATCTGTGTCAGGCTGGTAGAGGCAACGGTGTCGCAGTTGTCGACATCGACATCGATGCCGATCCCGAACAAATCGCACTGGATGGTGTTTCCGGTGAAGTGGAACTGGCTGCGGAAGTTGATCTGGTCGGGCAGATTGCACCAGTAGTCTTCGCTGCAGTCGCTGTCATCGCAGTCGGCCTGGCCGTCCCCGTCGTCGTCTGTGCCGTCGCTGCAGTCCAGTTCGACGGTGACCGCACCGCCGTCTCCGCCCGTCGTGCTGCCGCTGTCGAGGGTGGCAGTGTCGTCGTTGCCGCCGGTGGTCGTCCCTGATCCGCCGCCGCCGCCGCCGCAGGCCCAGAGCAGGGTGAAGAAGAGGCAGGGTGTGCAGGTGTGGGTCATCGGTCCTCCAGCGGTTCTGGAGGGTACACCGAGTGTGGCGATCGGTCACCTGCCGATACGGCTGACGGCTCATAGGGCTGGTCCCACTGGCCTTTGTGATGGGCGCTCATGGAAGCCGATCGCCCGTGTACTGGCGCGGTCTATAGCGGAAAGTCGACCCGCACCTGGTCAAGGCACTCCTGCACGATCCGGGCGGTCCACTCGAGCTGCTGGCGAGTGTGGGTGCTGCTGAGGAAGAAGCGCAGGCGGGCCGCGTCATCGGCCACCGCCGGGTAGACGATGGGCTGGACGTTGATGCCGCGCTCGACCAGGCGCTGGCTGAGCCACAGGGCGTGTACGCTGTTGCCCGTGACCACGGGGATCACCCCGGACTCGCCGTCGGCGGGGCCGGTGTTCAAGCCTCGTCGGATCAGCTCGGCGTGAAAGAAGGCCGCGTTGTCCTGCAAGGTCTTGACCCGGTGGGGTTCTTGCAGCATCAGCTCCAGGCTGCGCAGGGCCGCGACGCCGTTGGCGGCTGTGATGCCGGCGCTGTAGACGAAGCCGGGGGCGGTGTACTTGAGGTAGTTGATCAGCGCCTGACTGCCGGCGATCCAGCCACCGCAGCTAGCCAGGGACTTGCTCAGGGTGCCCATCCAGATGTCGACATCGCGGCCGGGGATCCCGTAGTATTCGCGCAGACCGCAGCCGGTCTCGCCGATGATGCCGAAGCTGTGGGCCTCGTCCACCATCAGCAGGCAGCCGTAGCGCTTCTTCAGGGGGATGAGGGGTGGCAGGTCGCAGACGTCTCCGTCCATCGAGTAGACGCCCTCGACGATGATCAGGCAGCGGTCGAAGTTGGCGCGCAGGGTGCGGAGCTGGCGCTCCAGGTCGACCGGGTCGTTGTGCTTGAAGCTGCGGCGAGTGCTGCCCGAGAGCTTGATGCCTTGCAGGGCCGAGTCGTGGATCAGCTCGTCGTGCAGGACCAGGTCGTCGGGCCCCATCAGGTGGCCGACCGTGGTGACATTGGTCGCGTGGCCGGCGGTGAAGACCAGGGCGTCGTCGGTGTCCTGGCACTTCGCCAGCAGGGCCTCGAGCTTGTGGTGGAAGGGGCGCTCGCCGGACGCGACCCGGCTGGCCGAGACGCTGGTCCCGTAGCGGTCGACGGCGTCGCGGACATCGGCGAGGACCCTGGGGTCGCCGGACAGGCCGATGTAGTTGTAGGAGCTGTAGTTGACGTACTCTCGGCCCTCGATGACCGAGGTGTTCTTCGCGGTGCCCTGGTGGACGCGGAAGAAGGGGTTGGCGATGCCGATGAACTCGGCAGCCTGCAGGCGCTGCTCCATGGCCTCGGCCTCGGGCCAGTGCGCGAAGTCCACCTGCCTGGGGGTTGCCTTGTAGCCCTGGGCGTCTTCGGTCTGGACCTCGCGCAGCTCGGCGGCCACCCCCTCGGCCATGGCCAGCGGGCGGCCGGTCTCGTCTCGCAGGATGATGGTGCCCGTGAAGCGGTCGCCCTCGACCTCGCCGGTCCAGACCTCGGCCCGTAGCGGCGCGTCGGTCGTGTCTCCGCCAGGCAGCGGCGCGAGCTGGACGTAGCGGTCGATGCCGATCGGCGTGCCAGCGCGGTGGTAGCGGGTCCAGGCGATATGCGCCGAGAGCTGCATCGCGCTGTCCAGGGCCAAGGGGTCCACGGTCCAGTGTCCCCGCCGGGTGTCGGGGATCCAGGCGTCGGGTTGGCCCGTGCGGACCGTCCCGTAGACGAAGTCAGTGCCGACGCCGTCGATCGAGACGATGCCCTGGAGCAGCGGTCCGTGGAAGGTGACGCCGCCGTAGAACTCGTCCAGGGACAGGGTCGGGCGCTGGCCGCCGGTCGCCGCCGCGGGGATCTCCGGCGGGTCGCTGAGCGGGCGCACGCGGGCCTTGTAGGCCAAGGTCTTGCGATCTCCGAAGCGAAGCTCGGCGCGGTCGCCTCGGGCGCGAAGCTCGATGGTCACGGGCTCTGTGACCGTGACCCCCTGGAAGAGGCGCAGGTCCAGGATCTCGAAGGGCTGCCGGTCCGCGCCTTCGGGCAGGGCCGCGCTGGCCAGCAGGTCGGTGGCGCTGGCCAGGGGCAGGACGGGCACGCCGGCGATGGCGTGGTCCAGCAGGAAGGGGTGGGTCTTCGTGGACAGGGTCTCGGTCCAGCGCACGGTGCGGGTGGTCCAGGGCAGGTCCCGGCCCATCACGCGCGGGCCAGTCTGGCCGACCGTGTGCAGCAGCGCGTCGAGCCCGGCCTGGGTGCCGACAAAGTCGACGCCCTCGGCCCGCATCGTCCCCTGCACCCCGGCGGGGATGCTCTTGACCATCTCGCTGTCGACCCAGGGGCCGAACTCGGCGCTAGCGCAGGGTGCGGCGGCGGTGCTGGACGCTTCGACGACCGCGGACAGAAGCGCGTTCGCGGCGGCGTACCAGGCCTGGTGGCGGTTTCCGAAGCGGCCGGCCAGCGAGCCCAGGGCGACCCCCGCGGCCAGCCGGTCACCGACGGCGCTCAGCACGTTGAGCCAGCCCTGGACCTTTACATCGAGGGCTCGTCGTCCTTGGGCGGCATCGACCGCGCCCAGCGGCCCATCGGCCAGCACACCGGCGGCGTGGACCACGATCACCGAGGCATCACCAGGGTCTGGGAGGTGAGGGCTCAGGGCGGCGTGGAGGGCGGCGCGGTCGGTGACATCGGCGGCGACGAAGACGGCGCGACCCGAGGCGACCAGGGCGGCGGCCGGTTCGGCGGGGGCCGATCGACCGACCAGGATCAGGCGCGGACCGCCCTCTTGGGGGCTCTCACTGGCCAGGTGCGTGGCGAGGTGGCTGGCGAGGGCGGCGCCGATGCCACGGGTGCCGCCGGTGATGATGACGGTGTCATCGGGTCCGATGGCGCGGGTCTCCCCGGTCGGGCAGGGGGCCAGGCCC
>JAADHA010000020.1 GCA_013152105.1 Oligoflexia bacterium
CGGGGTAGACATCAGCCCGCCGATCATCGCAGTCGCCATCGTCGATCAAGAAGCCGTCACCGTCGTGATCGATGATGGAGCAGAGGTCGTTTTCCGCCCCTGGCGTCCCCAGATCCGAGCCATCCGCCCACTGCGAGCGCGACAGACACCATCCCGCTGTGCCGTCGTTGCCGTCCGCTGAGAGGTAGATGTCATCGAGAGACCAGGATGCCCCGGAGATCATGGTCGTGCCCGTGCCCCAGCTCACGTCGTCCAACATGACATCACCCGCCGAGATGGCCAGGCTGTCGACCGTGTTGAGCAGGTAGATGTCGTCGTAGTCAACGGTGATCGACACACCACCGTTGGCGCTGGTGTCCCCGTTGAGGCCGAACACCGCCATGGCATCGGGTTCAAGGGTGAGCAGCTCCGATGTGTCGACGGTGTGGGTCTCGCCCGTGTCGGACGTGATGGTGAGGCCGTTGAGAAATACCGAACGGCCCGACTGGTTCACCACCTCGAACCACTCGCCATCCCCGTCCGAGACGGCGAGCGGGTTGATCATCAGCTCGGAGATCACCAGGTCGCCATAGGCCCAGTCGCCCTCGTCCACCAGCAGATCACAGTCGTTGTCGATCTCGTCGCCCGGTACCTCGGCCAGCAATGGGCTGCGACCGGCGTCGTTGTCATCGCAGTCGGGGGTGTCGGCGCAGCTCGTCACGCCATCGCCGTCGACATCGAAGCCCTCGTCGATGTTGCCGTCGCCGTTGTTGTCGACCCCGTCGCACTCTTCTACATCCACACAGTCCGCGGTCCCGTCGGCGTCCGTGTCGGTGAAGCCCTCGTCGATGTTGCCATCGCAGTTGTCGTCGATCCCGTTGCAGGTCTCAGCCAGACCAGGCGAGATGGCGGCGTTGTTGTCGTCGCAGTCACCTTCTTCTTCTGTGAAGCCGTCGCCGTCCGCGTCGGTAGCGGTCGTGGCCCCGTCCGAGCCTGCCCCGTCCGAGCCTGCCCCGTCCGAAGTGCCCCCATCCAGGGCACCGCCATCGGTTGTCGTGGTGCCGGTGTCCGCGGCGGTGTCCGTGGTGGTGTCCTTGCCGCCACAACCTGGCGAGACAGCGCTCAACAGGAATAGCGACGCGACCAGCGACGAGCGGTACAGAGTCATGACGCACCCGGGTCAGGGCGCCATTCTTGCACACGCTCGCAGGTTCGCGACAGGCGAGTCGATTTTTTCGGACCGCGGGAAGCTTGGGCGGGGTCAGCGATGCCGGGCCGGGAAGTAGTACCGAATATGACCCGACAGGTTGAACCAGTCGATTCCGAGGGTCGGCGCCAGCATCACCCGGGGCCGGTACTCGATGACAAAGTCGATTGGAAAAGTCAGCAGGCAGGCTTCGAGACCCACCACGCCGGCCGCCGCCAGGTTGAACTGTCCGCCGGCGGTCCAGAGCCCCAGGCCAGGTCCCGCGCTGATGCCGAATTCCACGTCGTCTACCGCGGCGAAGGACGGCAACTCGGCCAGGATGTCGGCGCCCAAGCCAAAGCCGGTCGTCCACCCGGCGCTGTTCGTGGTGGCGCCATAGCCCGCACCGAGGACGGCCTGGACGGACATGGTCTCTTTCAGAAAGTACTTGCCGGACAAGCCCGCGGTGCTGGTGCCGATGCCCAGGCCGATGCCCATGCGGTCCGGCGAGCGCAGTGAGGACTGGGTCGGTTCGTCGCGATCGTCGAACAGCGGGGCGCCAGGAACCGACTGGTCGCTGGCGGCCTTGGCGGTGGGAGTCTGGACCAGCAGTGAGAGGAGGAGGAGCATGGGCGGTAGCATAAGCGGAGCGGGCCGGAGCACCAGCAGTCCGTCAGTCATCGCCGCGCTCTCGCGCCAGTCGGCGGCGGTCGCGCTTGGTCGGCCGCCCAGCGCCTTGCTTGCGAAGAAAGACAGGTGCGGACTCGCCTATCCGCTGCACCGGGTCGCGATCGGGGGGCGGCGGGCTGTGGTCGACGAACAGCGTCTGCGCGATGGTGGCCGACGCTCGTCGCTCAGCCAGGGCCACGACCTCGAGGATCCGCAGGCCGCCCGGCGTCTGCACCTGGACCCGCATGCCTGGCCGGACCCGCTGACTGGCCTTGGCGGCGCGGCCATCCACCTGCACATCCGCCCGCTCGCAGGCCGCCGTGGCCTTGGATCGAGTCTTGAAACAGCGCGCGGCCCATAGCCACTTGTCCAGCCGTACCGCGGCCTTGCCGGGCTTGTGTTCGTCCTGTCCCACCGGCGCGCCTCCTGTGGCAGCAGGGTACAAGCGAGCATCTTCAGGAGAGCTCGTGAAGCTGCACTTCTACTATGATCTGGTCTGCCCCTATGCGTATCTGGCCAGCCTGGCCGTCGAGGATCTGGCGGTCCGAACAGGCGCCGAGTTGGTGTGGGAACCGGTGCTGCTGGGTGGGGTGCTCCGAGCGGTGGGATCACCCGACGCTCCAGCAACCGCCTGGTCTCCCGCGCGTGTCGCGATGGGCGAGGCGGACCTGCTGCGGCAAGCCGCCCTGCTCGGCGCGCCCCTGCGGCGCAACCCCGCGTACCCGGTGAAGAGTCTGCCGGCGATGCGCCTGCTGACCGCCGCCTCGCCTGATGCCCGCCCGGCCCTCTCCCGCGCCTTGTTCCATGCCTGCCATGTCGAGGGCGTGGACCTGGGCGACCGGCAGATCCTGGCCAGCTTTGCGGACCGCTTCGGCCTGTCGCCAGACACCCCGGACCAGATCGCCGTCAAGGACGCGTTGCGGACGAACACCCAGCAGGCCATCGACCGAGGGTTGTTCGGTGTGCCCGGCTTCTGGGCCCAGACGCCCGCTCGACCCGAGGGCCGCCTGTGGTGGGGGGCCGACCGCATGCACCTGGTCGAAGCCTCGCTCCGGGGGATCTCGAACCGCCTGGACGCCCCCGCCGAGCTTCAGCGCAACGGCGTCGCCGACCGACCGCTCGACCTCGGCCGGCCGGCGCAGCTCCAGGTGTTTCACGACTTCGCCAGCCCCTACAGCTACCTGGGTGCCACCCAGGCCCAGCGCATCGCCGACGAGCACGGCGCCGAGCTGGCCTGGCGTCCGATGCTGCTAGGAGCGCTCTTTCGCAGCATCGGCACCGCCGACGTACCGATCGCCGTGATGAACGCGGCGCGTGCGCGGTATGGCGTCCAGGACTTGTGCGACTGGGCGGCCTGGTGGGGTGTGCCCTTCGCCTTCCCGGACTGCTTCCCGGTCCGATCCGTGACCGCGCTGCGCGTCTCCATCATCGAACCTCGGGTGGTCCAAGTGCTCTACCGGGCGCTGTGGGTAGACGGTCAGAACATCGGCGACGACGACGTGCTGCGCCGCGTCTTGGCGGCCCATGGTTTCGACTCCGGCCTGGTCGAGGCCGCCACACAGCCCGCCGTCAAGCAAGCCCTTCGCGACCACACCGACCAGGCGATCCGCATGGGCGCGTGTGGTGCCCCCAGCTTCCTGGTGCGTGCCGACAGCGCTGGAACGGACAGGCCGCTGCCCGACCTGCTGGTGTGGGGTCAGGACCGCTTCGACGTGGTCGGTGCCGCCTTGGATGGTTGGCGTCCGCCGGGCTGAGCGCATGCCTGGCCTACGGCCCACTTCAGGGCGGTGTCGCCCTCACCCCTCGGGAAGGGCGAGGACGCGTTGCACCATCTGC
>JAADHA010000414.1 GCA_013152105.1 Oligoflexia bacterium
GATCGACGCGCTGGTCTCCCGAGCCCATGCCCAGCGCCGGACCGCTCGCCTGCTGTTGGACCGGGTGGACGCGCTCTACAAGTCTTTTGGGCTGGGCGAATTGAGCCAGGCCGAGCTGCTAGATGCGCTTGCCGAGTTGGAAAAGGCTGGTCCCAAGGAATGATAGTCCCGGCGAGCGCAGGGGCGAGGGCGAGGCGACTGGCGGCCGAGGGTGCTATCTGCTTGGCGGCGCCTTGCTGGGAAAGATCCTTGCGCGAGGCCCACCGGACCTGTTGCACGAGAGAGGTCGACGCATGCTGGCCGTCCTGATGCTCATCCTCGCATGTTCCAGCGGCGACCCGGCGATCAGCCAGGCGCGCACGGCCTTGCAGGCTGCCCTCGCCAGTGGCGATGTCACCGCGGTGTCGAATGCCGCCCGGGCTGCCGGAGACCTGGAGGGCAAGGACCCTGCGCTGGACCGCCTGCTGGGGGACGCGCTGGCCAATCACCTGCTGCGAACCGAGGACGGCGCGCGCTTGCTCCGCGCCAACCCGGCGCCGGGCGATCCCGTCTGGCTGGACGCGGCGACGGACGCGGCCCTGCGAATCGGCGACCGCCCATGGTTGGCCAAGCTCTTGGCCTTGCGCGGGGTCGAACTCGACCTGAAGCGTTCGGTGGTGGACCAGGTGATGCGCCTCTCGGCGAGTGACGCCTCGATCGATCACAAGGTCCTCGAGACGGTGGTTGAAGACTGCGCCCTGGTCGGCAGCCGCACGCGCACCGGGCGGCGACCGGTCGATCTGCCGGTGCCCGACTCCTTGCAGAAGACGCTGACCGTGTTGGGTGCCACCCACATCATCGCGGCTCGCACCACCCTGGTCTACTCGCCGCGTACCTCCACCGATCGGTCATGGAAGTGCGCGGCCGGCTGGCTGCCTCAGGGCTCCTACCACACCATTCCCGACCCCCTGCCACCGCGAGGGATCGTGCTGGTGGCCACCGACGGCCGCACCACGGGCAGCGTCGAACTGGAGTCGACCCGCAGTGGCCCCTGGGCCACATCTTCGGGGGATCCCGCCTTGGTGGCGCGGTGGCTCCAGGCCGGGGCCATGATGGACGGGCTTGGGGCGGACCCCGACGCAGAGACCAAGGTTCTGGCTCGCTTCGGGCACGGTCTGGCGCTGCCGGCCGGCGACTGACCGCTCCAGTGGGAGACCCCATGTTGATCCTCGTGGCGCTCTTCGCATGCACCAGCGGCGGCCAGGACACGTCCTCGGGCATCTCGGGCGCCGTCCGTCCTCCCCTGGCCAGCTTTCCCAGCGCGGATCTGGTCGACTCTGATGGCTTCCTGGCGATCCCCCAGGGCCTCTTGCCCCAGGCCGAGGGGGGCCTGGCCTTTCCGGTCGATCGACTGACCTGGCGTACCGGCTTCAGCCCGGTCCAGACCACGGTCATCGACCCCGAGATCGCGCTCGATCCCAGCAGCCTGCCTGGACCCGGGGACGTGGCCAGCGCGGGCAGTGTGCAGCTCTGGGACCTGACGGATGGCCGCCGGGTCCCCGGCTTCGCCGAGCTGGATGCCTGGTGTGATGCCGTCCCGGACGATGATGCCTGCCAGAACGAGGTGCCGGCCTTGCTGGTTCGCCCGCTGCAACCGGTCCCTCTCGGTCACCACCTGGCCGTGGCGGTGACCACCCAGGTGCGCACAGCGGACGGGCAGAGCTGGGCCGGTCCGCAGTGGTGGCAGGACCTGCGGGCGGGACGACCGGGTCCCGATCTACAGAGCGTTGCCGCACACTACGACGACGTGGTGCAGCAGCTCGCGGACCTTGGCCTGGACTCGCTGGCCCTGGTCGTGGACTTTCCGATTGGCGACGGCGCGCTGGGTACTCGCAAGCTGGCCCAGGATGTCCGCACCCCGACGGACTGGACTTGGACCTCTACCGCCAGCACTGACGACGGGGACACGCTGCCGCCCTACACCTGGAAGCAGCTCAAAGGCACCTTCCAGAGCGACAACTGGTTGGTCGACGATGTCGAATTCGATCTGGTGGACGGCGTGCCGCAGGCGGCCGGTCTGGCCGCGGTCTCGCTGACCGTACACATGCCAGAGAGCGTGCGGGATGCGCCCGCCGGTACCGCGCCGGTCTGGATCTTCGGGCACGGTATCTTCAGCCAGCCGGCCGACTACCTGGGCCAGGCCGATGACCCCTCGGGCGTGCTGGAGCTGGCGGATCGCGCGGGCGCCATCGTGGTCGCCACCACCTGGCGTGGGCTGACCACCGACGACCTGTTGACCGCGGTCAATGTCGGCAACGACCTGGCACGCATCCCCGAGCTCACGGACAAGCTGGCCCAGGGGCTCGCCAACACCATCGCCCTGCGCCGGCTGGTCACTGATGGTGGGCTGCTCGACGACCCGCTGCTGGAGGGCAAGGGCGACCCCACCACCGTGCGCTACTACGGGATCTCGCTGGGGGGCATCGAGGGGGCGGCGCTGCTGGCTTTGGACCCGGACCTGCCCTACGGCGTGCTGCACGTTGGCGGCAGCTCGTGGTCCACCATGCTCGAGCGCAGCAGCGACTGGCCAGTGTTTGAAGAGCTGGTCTCCTATGGGGTCAGCAGCCCGCTGGACCGCCAGCGTTTGTACTCCGCGACCCAGCTCTTCTGGGATGAAGCCGACCCGGCCAGCTTCGTAGACGAGCTGTCCGGGCGTGCCGCGCTGTGGCAAGAGAGCATCGGCGATGACCAGGTGCCGAACCTGACGACCGAGACCCTGGCCCGGGGGATTGGGGCCACACTGCTCAAGCCCTCCGTGACCGTGGTCAGCGGCTTGGACAGCGTGGACCCGCCGACCGTGGGGCCGGCGCTCGCGCAGTTCGATCCGCAGCTTGGCCTACCCGCTGAGAACAACCGGCCGGCCGAGGTCAGCGGCGCCCACCATGCCCCTCGCCTGTGGAATGGGACCATGGAACAGGTGCTACGCTTCTTGGACCCTGACGATCCCGGCGTGGTTGAGCACTTCTGTGGTGAGCAGCCCTGCTCGGCCGACAACCCCGGATAGGCGCGATGATGCTGTCCAAGGTGGACCCGGCCCTGTACCACCGCGATCCGGTCGAACCCGATCACGCGCTGCGCATGCGCTACCTGGGTACGGCCGGCTTCGTCGTGCAGGCTGCCCAGCACACGCTGGTCATCGACCCCTTCGTGACGCGGCCGGGCCTGGTGCGGACCCTCTTTCGGCCCTTGGTACCCGACGCAGAGCGGGTCCGTCGCCTGATCCCCAAGGCTGACGATGTGCTGGTGGGCCACGCGCACTTCGACCACGTGCTCGACGCTCCCTGTCTGTGTCAACACACCGGCGCGCGGCTGATCGGATCGCCCGCGGTGGCGATGTGCGGTCGTGCGGCGGGTCTGCCCGAAGCCCAGATCGTGGTGACCGAGGGGGGCCAGGACATCGCCACCGGGCCGGGTCGGGTGCGTGGGCTGCGCAGTCGCCACGGTCGGGTCTACTTCAACCGCGTGGCCCTGCCCGGCGACATCACGGCGCCCCCTGCCTGGCCGCCACGGCTGCGCGCCCTGCGCCACGGCGCGGTCCTCAACTGGTTCGTGGAGCTTGGCGGGGTGCGGATGGTACACGTCGACAGCGCCGACTTTTCCGCCGACGAGTTCCGGGCCCTGGACCTGGGGATCGACATTCTGTGCCTGTGCGCCATCGGTCGTCGTTGGCGTCCTCGCTATGTGGCCGAGGCCGTCGAGCTGTTGCGACCTCGGGTCATCGTCGCCTGCCACTGGGACCTGTTCACCGGCCCTCTGGATCAAGAGCCCTTCCTGCTGCCCGGCGTGGACCTGAAGGGCATGGTCGGCGAGATCGAGCGAGCGGGCTGTCGCCCCGTCATCCTGCCGCTGGGGGGCGAGGTCGGCGTTCACGCCGGGCCACCCCCAAAGACCGGGTAGCCCTCAGTCCTCGCGGATATCTTCGTTGCGTCCGTCGACCGTCTCGACCTTCATCAGCGTGTTGCCCCCGCGAATCGGGGCGTCGCCTGCCAGCACGACGACCTCTTCTCCTCGGGCCACCAGTCCCTGCTCGATCAGCAGCTTCTCGGCGGCGACGACCAGGCTGTTGAAGTCGTGGATCTCGGGGATCCGCAGGGGCACAACCCCCCAGGCCATCGCCAGGCGATCGCAGACCCGCGGGTCGGGGGTGAAGGCGAAGATGCTGCGCGGCGGGCGGCTCTTGCTGGCCAGCAGGGCGGTGCGGCCCGACCAGGTGAACACCAGCAGGTGGCGAGGTTGGTCGCGCACCGCGTAGCAGGCGGCGCGGGTGACCGTGCCGCGGCCTCGGTCCAGGGCGGGCAGATGTTCCAGCGAGGGCAGGACCAGGAAGGGGCTCTGTTCGACGGCGCGGGCGATCCGGTCCATCGTCTGGACCGCCAGCACGGGGTAGGCGCCGACGGCGGTCTCGCCGGAGAGCATGATGGCGTCGGTGCCGTCGACGATGGCGTTGGCCACGTCGGTCACCTCGGCGCGGGTCGGGCGGGGGTTGCGCTCCATGCTGTCCAGCATCTGGG